>CAZDUL010000051.1:0-7178 GCA_964508635.1 uncultured Allobosea sp.
CCGGCAGATCGAGGTGATCCGACAGGGTTTTGAGGAATGTCGCGAGAATGTCCTCGAAGCGGTAGCGCTGCCGGAAGATGCGCGTCTCCTGAAAGGCGCCGCTCGCGGCGAAGCTCTTGAAGGACTGGATGAACCGGTGCGGGCCGAAGCCCTCCAGAAAGCGCTCGATCGCCCATGGTCCGCCCTCGACCCGCGTCACGCGGCTGCGGCCGACCTCCTCGTCCAGGAAGCACAACACCGACATGAAGACATGACCGCCGAGGCGTTCGTGCGGCACCGGAACCGCCCGGACCGCACCATCGGGCGTCGCCAGCGCGACAACGGTGTTGCTCGTGCCGAAATCGATGCCGACCGACACGGCTGAAGGATCGAAGCTGGACATCATGGGGCGCGGCTAGCATGACGGCGGCGCCGAAGCCATCCGCAAAAGAAGTCGCCGAGGCTCAGCTTCGCGCGAAGCGGGCGTGCAGCCGGCGCACCACCGGCTCGGGCACGAAATCCGAGACGTCGCCCCCCATCGCCGCGATCTGCCGCACCAGCGTTGCCGTGATGGGGCGCACGCGGGCCGAGGCCGGCAGGAAGACGGTGAGAATGTCCGGGGCCATCGCGTTGTTCATGCCGGCCATCTGCATCTCGTAGTCGAGGTCGGTGCCGTCGCGCAGACCGCGGATCATCATCTGCGCGCCGACGCGCCGGGCCGCCGAAACAGCCAGATCGTCGAAGGTGATGACCTCGAGCACCGCCTCCTCGACGCGGGCGATCGGTTCGCCGACCTCGAGCAGCATGGCCGCGCGCTCCTGTGCGGCAAACAGCGGCGTCTTGCCGGGATGAACGCCGATGGCGATCACCAGCCGATCGACCATGCGGCAGGCATGGCGGATGACGTCGAGATGCCCGTTGGTGACGGGATCAAAGGTGCCGGTGTAGAGCGCGGTCCTGACCATGACCGGTAGCGGTAACGAGACAGGGCGCTCTTGGCAATCACGCTGCCCTGAGCGCCCTCACAACGGCCGGCCATTCGTCCATGTGATCGATGATGATGGCGGCGCCGGCCTCGCGCAGCCTCGCGGCGATGCGGGGCCGGTCATGGGCGCTGCCCGTGAAGCCGACGACGCACATGCCGGCAGCCCGCGCGGCCAGCACGCCTGGCGCCGAATCCTCGATCACGACGCAGCGCTCAGGTCTTGCGCCCATCGTTTCGGCAGCGAACAGGAACACGTCCGGATGCGGTTTGCCGCGTGCCACCTGGCTGGCCGAGAACACATGCGGATCGAACAGGTCGATCAGACCCGCCGTGCCGAGATTGCGGCGCAGCGGCACAAGGCTGGTGGAGGACGCCACGCAACGCGGCCCCTCGATCGCCGTGACGGCCTCCACAACGCCGGGAAGCGCGCGCAGGTCGTTGGCGAGGCGCCACGCGACAGCCTCTTCGATGCCGGCCTCGAAATCGTCCGGCAACGGCTTGCCGTAAGCGGCGGCGATCACCTTGAGCCCGTCGGCCCAGGGCCTGCCGACGAGGTTGTCGACGTAGTCGTCCATGGTCCAGTCGAGGCCGAGCTTGCGCACAGCCGCGAGGTTGGCCTCGCCGTAGAGGGTCTCGGTGTCGATCAGCGTGCCGTCGCAATCGTAGATGATCAGGTCGTGCGGCATCGCTGAGGGTCCATGATGAGCTGCGGTGGCATGAGAGGCGGAGGGGAGATCCATCGCCGGCCCTAGTGGGCGGTGTCCTTCTTCTCGAGTGAGCGGATGACATGCTGACGAAGCCGCTCGGCCGGCAATGACAGTTGCGGAGCCTGCATCAGCGCGATCTCCGTGTCGGACAGGTCGGGCGCGCCTTGCGCAACATCGATGATGTAGAAATCGCTCGGGACCATGTCCTTCGGCAGCACCGTGACGCCGAGCCCGGCCCGGACGGCTGCCTGCGCGCCGGCGAGCGAGGTGGACGTGTAGGCGATCCGCCATGGACGCCCTGCCCGGTCCAGAGCAGAGGTGGCGCGCTTGCGATAGACGCACGGATGCGGCGAGACCACCAGCGGCAGCGCCGCCTCGCTTCGGAAGGCATCAGGCTGCGATGCCGCCCAGACCAGAGGCTCGCGCCAGACGCGCACGCCTTCGGTCGGGCCCATGGGCTCCCGCTTGATCAGGACGAGGTCGAATTCGCCAGCACGGAAGCGCTCGATCAGGTTGAGCGTCAGGTCGGTGGTCACCTCCAGCGCCACGTTCGGGTGCCCCTGCGCGAAACGCGCCAGCACACCGGACAGGTGGGTGGTGGCGAAATCTTCGGGCGTGCCCAGCCGCACCAGCCCCTTGATGTCGGGTTCGACCAGACGTCCGAGCGCTTCGTCCGCCAGCTGCTGGATCCGGCGCGCATAGGACAACAGCACCTCGCCATCGGCGGTGAGCGAAACGCCTCGCGCCGATCGCTCGAGCAGGCGCCGGCCAAGCCCGTCCTCCAGCCGCTTGAGCTGCAACGA
Organism: uncultured Allobosea sp.; assembly: GCA_964508635.1. GTDB lineage: Bacteria > Pseudomonadota > Alphaproteobacteria > Rhizobiales > Beijerinckiaceae > Allobosea. Next base: position 2,475 of record CAZDUL010000051.1, read on the forward strand.
CATCGTGGGCTGGCTGAGCAGCAGCCTTTCGCCAGCGCGGGTGAGACTGCCCGCCTCCGCGACGGTCACGAAGGTGCGCAGGAGGTCGAGGTCGATGCGTCTCGTCATGGGATCGGCGCGTCTCCGGAAGCCATTGAAAGCGACTATGGCATCTAGTGAGGTATTTTATTTCCAGCAATGGGTGGAGTGGTGGCATCAAGCGCGGGGACAGACCCCAGGCACGACCTCACGGAGCCGCCATCATGACCATCCACGTTCCCCAACCCGCCGCGCTGCGGGCGATCGATGCGCCCGTCCCTGTCACGGTCGCGCGCGGCGACGGCATCGGGCCGGAGATCATGGAGGCGACCTTGCGCATCCTTGCCGCGGCCGGCGCAAGGCTCGCGGTCGAGGAGATCGCCATCGGCGAGCAGGTCTATCTCTCGGGGGTGACCTCCGGCATCTCCGCGGAGGGCTGGGAGTCGCTGCGCCGCACGAAGGTCTTCCTCAAGGCGCCGATCACCACGCCGCAGGGCGGCGGCTACAAGAGCCTCAACGTTACCATCCGCAAGACGCTCGGCCTTTATGCCAATGTCCGGCCCTGCAGGGCCATGGCTCCCTACGTGCCGACGAAACATCCCGAGATGGATCTCGTCATCGTGCGGGAGAACGAAGAAGATCTCTATGCGGGGATCGAGCACCGGCAGTCCGACGAGGTCTATCAGTGCCTCAAGATCGTGTCGCGGCCGGGCTGCGAGAAGATCGTGCGCTATGCGTTCGAATATGCGCGCGCCCATGGGCGGCGCAAGGTCACTTGCCTGACCAAGGACAACATCATGAAGCTCACGGATGGCCTGTTCTCGAAGGTCTTCCGGGAGATTGGCGCGGAGTATCCGGAGATCGCGCAGGATCACATGATCATCGACATCGGCGCCGCCCGCGTCGCGGCCCGGCCAGGCCAGTTCGACGTCATCGTGACACCCAATCTCTACGGCGACATCGTCTCCGACATTGCGGCGGAGGTGGCCGGGTCGGTCGGGCTCGCCGGCTCGTCGAACATCGGTGATCATGGCGCCATGTTCGAGGCGATCCACGGATCAGCGCCGGACATCGCAGGCCGCGATGTCGCCAACCCCTCCGGGTTGATCCAGGCCGCGGTGATGATGCTCGTCCATATCGGCCAGCCGGAGGTGGCTGCGCGAATCCAGAACGCCTGGACAAAGACCATCGAGGACGGCGTCCACACGCCGGATATCCATGCCGACGGGATTTCGCGTCAGAAGGTCGGCACACAGGCGTTCGCCGACGCCGTCATCGCCAGGCTCGGGCAGCGCCCGTCATCGCTGCCCGCGGCCAGCTACGCAGCAGGCGGACCGTTGCTCAACCTCAAGCCCTATGTGCGGCGCGAGCCGGCCGAAAAGCGGCTTGTGGGCGTCGACATCTTCGTCAACTGGGCGGGGACGGACGCCGACGCTCTGGCCGGCGTGATGCGCAGGGCCGAGTACGGGGCGCTGCAATTGCAGCTCATCACCAACCGCGGCGTGAAGGTCTGGCCTCAGGGCCTCGAAGAGACCTTCTGCACCGACCATTGGCGCTGCCGCTTCGAGGCTCCGGCCGGGCTGCAGGTCAACAAGGCGATGGTCGCGGCGCTTCTCGGCCGGCTCGCGCAGGCAGGCGTCGACTTCGTCAAGACCGAGCATCTCTACACTTTCGATGGCGTGCGCGGCTATTCGCTCGGCCAGGGACAATGAGACGACGTGATCCTTGACGCGTCACATCAGCCAGGGGTGAGCTGAAGCACCATCGGCTGAGGCCGGCGCCGAGCCGATCGACGAAGGCGGGTTCGCCCCGCGCGAACTCCCTCAGGTGTTGCTCCGCTCGCCGGCATCGGCCGCGTCGCCGCTGCTGTCCTCGTCGCCGGCATCGCCAATCCGTTCGACGCTGACGACCTGCTCGCCATCGGCGGTATCGAACACGATGACGCCCTGGGTGGCGCGGCCAGCCACGCGAATGCCATCAACCGGAATGCGGATCAGCTGCCCTCCGTCGGTGACGAGCATGATCTGGTCATTGGGCTCGACCGGCAGGGAGGCGACGAGGGGTCCGTTGCGCTCATTGACGACCATGGCCACGATGCCCTTCCCGCCACGGCCTGTGACGCGATACTCGTAAGACGAGCTGCGTTTGCCGTAGCCATTGGCCGAAATCGTCAGCACGATCTGCTCTCGGGCTGACAGCTCGACATAGCGCTCGGGGCTGATCTGAACCTCGTGGCCGCTCGTCCCCCCGCCGGTCTCCTCGGCGTCGACCGCCTGAGCGTCCTCACCGGTTTCGCCAGCTACGGCGCGGCGCATCTTCAGGTAGGCGGCGCGCTCGTCCGCACTGGCCTCGACATGGCGCAGGATGGCCAGCGAGATGACCTTGTCGCCGCTGGCCAGGTTGATGCCGCGAACGCCGGTGGAATCGCGGCCCTTGAAGACGCGCACCTCGGGCACGGGAAAGCGGATGCATTGCCCCTGCATGGTCGTCAGCAGCACGTCGTCGTCTTCCGAGCAGATCTGCACATCGACGATCTCGTCGCCTTCGTCGAGCTTCATTGCGATCTTGCCGTTGCGGTTGACCTGCACGAAATCGCTGAGCTTGTTGCGCCGGACCGTGCCCGAGGCGGTGGCGAACATCACATCGAGGCGCTCCCAGCTCGCCTCGTCCTCGGGCAGCGGCATCACCGTGGTGATGCGCTCGCCCGGATCGATCGAGAGCAGGTTGACAAGCGCCTTGCCGCGCGCATTCGGCGCCGCCAGCGGCAGGCGCCAGACCTTCTCCTTGTAGGCCATGCCATGCGAGGTGAAGAAGATCAGCGGCGTGTGGGTGTTGGCCACGAACAGGCGCGAGACGAAATCCTCGTCCTTCGTCGCCATGCCGGACCGGCCCTTGCCGCCGCGGCGTTGCGCCCGGTAGGTCGAGAGCGGGACGCGCTTGACATAGCCGCCGTGGCTGAACGTCACCACCATGTCCTCGCGGGCGATCAGGTCCTCGTCCTCGAGGTCGGCCTCCCACTCCAGGATCTGGGTCCGGCGCGGCACCGCGAAGGCCTCGCGGATGGCGCCGAGTTCGTCGCGCACGATGCCCAGGATGCGCTCGCGCGAGCGCAGGATGGCGAGGTAGTCCTCGATCTCGGCGGCGAGTTTCTGCAGCTCGTCGCCGATCTCGTCGCGGCCCAGCGCGGTGAGCCGCGCCAGCCTGAGCTCCAGGATCGCCTTCGCCTGCGCTTCCGACAGGCGATAGCTGCCATCCTCGGCGATCGGGTAGCGTGGATCGTCAACCAGACGGATCAGCGGCGCAAGATCGGCAGCATTCCAGGTCCGGGCGGTCAGCGCCTCCTTCGCCGTGTTCGGATCGGCCGAGGTCCGAATGATATGGATCACCTCGTCGATGTTCGCCACCGCGATCGCGAGGCCGCACAGCACATGCGCCCGCTCGCGCGCCTTGCCCAGCAGATGCCGCGTTCGCCTTGCGATCACCTCCTCGCGGAAATCGACGAAGGCGACGATGAAATCGCGCAGGTTCAGGGTTTCGGGCCGTCCGCCGTTGAGCGCCACCATGTTGGCGCCGAACGAGGTCTGCAGCGGGGTGTAGCGGTAGAGCTGGTTGAGCACGACATCGGCGATGGCATCGCGTTTCAGCTCGATGACGACGCGCATGCCGTCCCGGTCGGATTCGTCCCGCAGGTCCGCGATACCCTCCAGCCGCTTCTCGCGCACCAGTTCGGCAATCTTCTCCAGAAGCGCCGCCTTGTTGACCTGATACGGGATCTCGGTAACGACGATGGCCTCGCGTTCCTTGCGCAGCTCCTCGATCGTCGTGCGGGCGCGCATGATGATCGAGCCGCGGCCGAGATGATAGGCGGCGCGGATGCCGCCGCGGCCCATGATGAAGCCGCCGGTCGGAAAATCGGGGCCCGGGATGAACTCCATCAGCTCGTCGATGCCGATCTCGGGGTTGGCGATGTAAGCCAGACAGCCGTCGATCACTTCGCCGAGATTGTGCGGCGGGATGTTCGTCGCCATGCCGACGGCGATGCCACCTGCGCCATTGACGAGCAGGTTGGGATAGCGCGCCGGCAGGACCGACGGCTCTTCCTTGGAATCGTCGTAGTTGGGCTGATAGTCCACGGTATCGTGGGAGAGATCCTCCAGCAGCGCCATGGCGGGGCGGGCCAGTCGGCTCTCGGTGTAGCGCATCGTCGCCGGCGGATCGCCGTCCACCGAGCCGAAATTGCCCTGCCCGTCCACGAGCAGCAGGCCCATCGAGAAATCTTGCGCCATGCGCACCAGCGCATCGTAGATCGCCTGGTCGCCATGGGGGTGATACTGACCCATCACGTCGCCGACGATGCGCGCCGACTTCACGTGCTTGCGGTCGGGCGTGTAGGAGTTCTCCCACATCGAATAGAGGATGCGCCGGTGGACGGGCTTCAGGCCATCGCGGACGTCGGGCAAAGCGCGGCTCACGATCACGCTAATCGCGTAATCGAGATAGCTCTGTCGCATCCCGTCGGTGATCCAGATCGGCTTGAAGTCGCCTCCGGCCGGAGCCTGGCCTGGCATGTCGGGCGCCGCGCCCTCCGAAGGACCGTATTCGCTCCAGGCGTGCCCACGGCGGTGGACAGGTTTTCCTTCCCACACTGCCTGAAACGCACCACCGGTCCTAGGCGCCAAGCGAACG
>CAZDUL010000052.1:0-9001 GCA_964508635.1 uncultured Allobosea sp.
CTTCGACAGACCTCCGGCGTTCATCAGCTCGCCGGCCAGGATGAAGAACGGGATCGCCAGCAGGATGAAGCTGTCGGCCCCATCCAGCATCTTCTGCGCGATGACCTGCGCATCGAAGGCCGGATAGATGCCGATCGCGACCATCCAGGCCATCAGCGCCATGCCGCAGACCATCAGCGCGAAGGCGCAAGGCATGCCGAGCGCCATGGCGCCACACAGCGTCACGATGAAGACGATGACGGTCATGGCGCGGGCATCGTCATTCGAGCTTGCCCTTCAGCGACCCGGCCAGCGCCTCGTCGCCGATGTCGCCGGCGAAGGCGTCGAGCTCGCCCGGCATCAACCGGCCTGTCAGCGCCCGCCACAGCCGCATGGCCGTGAAGGCGCCGATCCCGACCGAGGTGAAGAAGCCGACCCCGAACACCCACAGCATGTTGAGCCCCGAGACCGGCGCGACGTTTGTGGCGTTCAGCGGCGCCTGCCGCAGGGTGCCCCAGAAGAACACGGCGCAACACAGCAGCACCAGAGCGTCGCTCAGCACCATGCACACGAGCCGTCCGCGCGGACCGAGCTGCCGCGTCAGCGCGTCGACGCCCAGATGCGCGTTCTCGCGCGCCACCACCACTGCGCCGATGAACGTCAGCCAGACAAAGAAGAACCGGCTCAGCTCCTCAGAGATCGCGATGCCGCTGTTGAAGAGCCATCGCATCACCACATTGCCGAACACCATCAGCACCATGCCCGCGAGCAGCACCACCAGCACGGTTTCGAGGATGCGGAAAAACCCATGCTCGATCTGGCGCATCATCAGGCAACCTCGCGAATGCCGGTCAGGGTGCGCGACGGGATGCAGCCAGGCTGGAAACCCGCCGCGATGTCGTGCCGGGCCTGCTCAATCAGCGTGCGCAGCGCCTGTGATGCGGCCTCCGGGCGACGCTGGAGGATCGCGTCCGCCACGGCCCGGTGCAACGGCAGCGAGGCGCGAATCGCCTCCCGGCTGGTGACCGACAGCATGAAGGACACCTTCAGCACCGAGCCGAGGATAGGCGCGAGCGAGACGAAGAACTGGTTGCCTGCCGCCATCAGGATGGCGGTATGGAAGGCGAGGTCGGCCTCGAGATACTCGCCGCGGCCCTCCACCGCCTCGGCCAGCAGTTGGATGCGGTCGGCCACCTCCGCGCGGTGGACGTCGTCCGCGCGGGCTGCTGCGCCGGCCGCCGCCACGGGCTCGATGGCGAGACGCAGCTCGATCAGGTCGTTGACGAAGGCCTCGTCGACACCGGCTGCAAGCCGCCAGGCGATGACGCCATGGTCGAAAAGGTTCCAGGTGCTGACCGGACGCACGCGCGTGCCGATGCGCGGGCCAGTGGTGACCAACCCCTTGGCGGCCAGCGTCTTGACGGCCTCGCGCACGACCGTGCGACTGACACCGAGTTCCGCGCCGATGGCGGCCTCGATGGGCAGATTCTCGCCAGCCTTGTAGCGCCTCTGCGTGATCCACGACGCGATCTTTTCGACCGTCTGAGCGTGGATGCTCCTCCCGATCCTCATTCAATCATCATACGATACGATGAATGGCCGTCAATCGGTAACGATCGCGGCTTGGCGCGACCGATCGGCCGCCTTGATCAGGACGTAGGCCGGCGAGGTGATCAGGTCAGGTGCCTTCAGCAGCCGGTGAACGAAGGTTTCCGATACGAAGTACTTCCGCTGGTCGGTGAAGCGCACGGCCAGTTCGCGCGGCGACAGCTCCGGCGCCTGCAGCGCCAGCTCCACGATCTGGGCTCGCACTTTGTCGGGGATGCGGTTCTCGAGGGCGAGATCGGCGGCGACCTCCTTCAGCCCCTGAGCCTCGCGGCGCGGGCCCTTCACCTCATCCGAGGTCGCGGCCCGTGCATTATCGCCAGCGAGCCTGCGCTTGCCGGCATCCAGGAACTCCCTCGACCAGCCGTAGTACTGCGAGGCGGCAATCCCCTCGCGCCGGCACAGCTCTGAGATGCTGTCCTCTCCGCGCAGTCCCTTCCAACACGATCCTGATCTTGTCCTCAACCGACCAGTGCCGGCGCCATGGCGGCCTGTTCCGCTCGACAGAAGGCTCCATGACCGGGCGGCCTTCTCCTGCGGCGCTCCCGAACTCGACCGCTATATCCGGGACGCGCCTCGCAGGGCGTGAAGCGGGACGTCGGCCGCGCTTTCATCCCCCTCCCAACCCAGGGATCGACGATCTGCGGCTTCTACAGCTTGAGCGCCACCAGCTTTCGACGGGACAACCGTCCGGCCAACCAGGCGAAGCGCCTGTCGCGCCACCCTGTGCGGGTAGCCCTCCTCGGCCGACTGGCCGTTGACGCCAGCATGAAGGGCAAGGGGCTCGGCGCCTTCCTGCTCATGGACGCAATGGACCGCATCCCGCTCGCGATACAGACGCTGGCTGTCCATGCGGTTGTTGCCGACGCGAAAGACGACGCGGCGGCCGCATTCTACCGCAAATGCCGGTTCATCCCGTTCACCGGCGCAACCCGCCGGCTGTTCCTGCCGATGGCGACCGTATGCCAACTGGCGTGATCCCGATGACCGACGCTGCACATCGAACAGGCGGCGATCCGGCCCGAACGACCGGCCTCGCTCACGTTTGCGCTCCCAGCCGGATGAACCGGGGGGAAATCGGGACCCATGACCCGGGAAACGCGATCAGCTGCGCGCCCTCGCTCCCGCCTGATCGATCAGCCCGATCGTCTTCTCCACCGCTCCCTCGAGATCGAGAAACGCCGGCTCGGCCTGCACCGCATCTGACCGCAATTGTCTCGTCGCCATCTTGTCCCCCTTGCGCAGGCGACGACCTCCATCCGTCGACGGCCACGGTGTTCTGGAGCAGGCGAGGCGACCGGGATTGGCGTTCTGGACGCCGACCGTTGGCGATTTGGGCGCTTGCCTCGCATCATCGCCGGGTGACTGGCGCTGCGCCAGGCGCCGCGCGCTGTCATGTTCCTGCAACATGATCTGCATAGGGCGGCCGCCGAAAGATGGTTCGTCGATGGCAGGCGTGGCGGTCGAAGTTTCAGGAATAGGCAAGCGTTACGGCGCGACCGAGGTGCTCAGGGATATCTCGCTGACCTTTCCGGCGGGGCTGTTCACGGTGCTTCTGGGGCCTCCCGGCTGCGGCAAGGCCAGTCTGCTGCGCATCACCCCGGGCCTTGACGGCGACACCCCCGGATCGGTGCTCATCGCCGGCCGCGACGCCCCCCCGCTGCCGCCCGTCCGGCCCGGGGTGGCGGTGGTGTTCCCGAGCTATGGGCGGTTTCGGCCTCCCTCGGTCCCCGGGACCTCCGCCTTCGGCCTGCGCGCTCGCGGCGCCCAGCGGGCGGAACGCGAACTCAGGCTCGCCCGCGCCGCTGCGATGGTCGGGCTCGACCAGCTGCTCGCGCGCAAGCCCAACCAGCTTTCCTGCGGCCAGCAGCAACGCGTGGCGCTCGCCCGCGCGATCGTGGCGGAGACGCCGGTCTGCCTGATGGATGAGCCGCTCTCCAACCTCGACGCGAAGCTGCGCCACGAGATGCGGCGCGAGATCCGCGCGCTCCAGCGAAAGCTGGGCCTGACCATGATCTACGTCACGCACGACCAGGCGGAGGCCATGAGCATGGCGGACCAGGTGGTCGTGATGAACCGCGGCCGCGTCGAGCAGGTCGGCGCGCCGGCCGATCTACACGCCCGGCCGGCAGCCGCCTTCGTGGCCGGCTTCTTAGGCTCTCCGCCGATGAATCTCCTTCCTGCGGTCTTCAGCGACGGCCGCCTGCGCGTCCCCGGCGGCTGGCTGGCCTGCGCTGCGCGTCATGCGGACCTGCATGGGCCGCTTCTGGCAGGGCTCAGGCCCCAGCATCTCCGACCCGACCCGCAGGGCGCGCTCCGCGGGGTCGTCGAATGCGCCGAGTATCTCGGCGACGCGACCCTGGCGACTGTTCTGCTGGGCGAAGAGCGCCATCCCGCGCAGGCGCTGCTGCCCGGCCACCACGTCCTCAAACCAAGCGCGCCGATCGCCTTTGCGGCGCCCGACGACATCCATCTGTTCGACGAGACGACCGGACGCAGGGTCGAACCCGCGCCGGCGGCTCGCGCCCTCCTCCCCACGTGACCTGCAACCCAAGGAGAAGACCGATGCGCCTCAACCGACGCCAGACGCTCGCAGGCCTCGCCGCCGCGGGCGCCACGATCGCCGCCCCGGCCGTCCACGCCCAGAACCCGACGGAGATCGTCTTCAATTACCCGATCGCCGTCGGCGGGCCGATCACCAAGATCATCGACGGCTATTGCGAGGATTTCGCCAAGGAGAACCCGCGCTTCCGCGTGAAGCCGGTCTACACGGGTTCCTACCAGGATACGCTGACCAAGACGATCACCGCGATGAAGGGCGGCGACGCACCGGCGCTCGCCTGCCTGCTCTCGGTCGACATCTTCACCCTCATCGACGAGGATGCGATTGTTGCCTGGGACGACCTGCCGGGCGCCGACCGCGCCTGGCTCGACAGCTTCTATCCCGCCTTCCTCGAGAACAGCCGCACCGGCGGCAAGACCTGGGGCATCCCCTTCCAGCGCTCGACCGTCGTGCTCTACTGGAACAAGGACGCCTTCCGCGAGGCAGGGCTCAACCCGGACGTCGCGCCGGCGACTTGGGCGGAGCAGATCGAGTTCGCGGCCAGGCTGACGCGGCGGGAGGGCGACAACGTCTCCCGTTGGGGCCTGCAGATCCCCTCATCCGGCTTCCCCTACTGGCTGTTCCAGGGCTTCACGACCCAGAATGACGTGCGGCTGATGAACGCAGAGGGCAACCAGACCTTCTTCAACGATCCGAAGGTGGCCGAGGCCCTGCAATACTGGGTGGACCTCTCCGTCAAGTACAAGGTCCATCCAGCGGGCGTGGTCGAATGGGGCACGACGCCGCGCGACTTCTTCGAGCGGAAGACGGCCATGATGTGGACAACCACCGGCAACCTGACCAACGTGCGCCGCAACGCGCCCTTCCCCTTCGGCGTGGCCATGCTGCCCGCCGGCAAGCGGCGCGGCAGCCCGACGGGCGGCGGAAACCTCTATCTCTTCAGGCAGGCCAACCCGGCGCAGCGCGAGGCGGCGGTGCGCTTCGCCCGCTTCCTCACCACCCCGGAGCGCGCCGCGCAGTGGTGCATCGACACAGGCTATGTGGCGGTCAGCCCCGCCGCCTTCGATACACCGGAGCTGAAAGCCTACGCAGCGGAGTTCCCGCCGGCGCTCGTCGCGCGCGACCAGCTGCCCCATGCGGTCGCGGAGCTGTCGACCCATGAGAACCAGCGCGTCACCAAGGCGCTGAACGACGGGCTGCACGCCGCGCTCACCGGCCGCAAGCAGCCGGCCCCGGCCATGGCCGACGCGCAGGCCGAGGCCGAGCGGATCCTGCGGCCGTTCCGTCGCGGTTGAGCACAAATGCGTCCGGCGGGATCGGGACTGGGGGCCGCGCTGACCGCGTGGCTCCTGCTCGCACCGGCGCTGGCGCTGCTGGTCCTGTTCACGCATTATCCGGCGGTCGCCACGCTCTGGCGGTCGCTGCATTCGACGCCGCGAGGGGCTAGACCCTCGCGTTTCGTCGGCCTCGACAACTACGAGACGCTGCTCGCCGATCCAATATTCTGGAAGGCCCTCGGCAACACCGCGATCTACGCCGCCGCCACCATCCCGCTGTCCATGGCGCTGGCGCTCACCATGGCGCTTTTCGTCAACGCCAGGCTCCCCGGCCGCGGGCTTGTCCGGCTCGCCTATTTCACGCCGACCGTTCTGCCGATGATCGCCGTGGCCAACCTCTGGCTCTTCTTCTTCACGCCGGATTACGGCCTGATCGACCGGGCGACCGCCGTCTTGTTCGGCTGGGGACCTTCGAACTGGATCGGCGACCCCGACCTCGCTCTTGGCGCGATGATCGCCGTGGCGGTCTGGAAGGAGGCCGGTTTCTTCATGATCTTCTACCTGGCGGCGCTGCAGGCCGTGCCGCCGGTTCTCTACGACGCTGCGAGGGTGGAGGGAGCCTCCGCATGGACGACCTTTCGTCGCGTCACCTGGCCGATGCTGGGGCCGACGACGCTGTTCATCCTCGTCAACGCGGTCATCAACGGTTTCCGGCTTGTGGACCATATCATCGTCATGACCCGCGGCGGGCCCGACAACGCCACTCAGTTGCTGCTGACCTATGTCTACGAGCTCGGCTTCCGATTCTGGGACGTCGGAACGGCAGCTGCGCTCACGATGGTTATCCTGGCGCTGCTCGGCCTGCTGGCGCTCGTCCAGTTCGGCGTTCTGGAACGGCGGGTGCACTACCGATGAGCCGCGCGCCGCTCGCCTTCGTCGCGTCATCGCGCGCCGCCGGCCTCCAGGTCGACGCCGGCCGGGCGCTGGAGATGCTCGCCGCCTGGCTGCTGGCGCTCCTGTGGATCGCGCCGCTGCTCTACGCCGTCTGGGCGGCGTTCCATCCGACGGCCTACGCCGCGACCTTCGATCTGACGGCGCCGCTGACGCTCGACAATTTCCGCCAGGCCTGGGCGGCGGCGCCCTTCGCCCGCTACTTCCTCAACACGTTCCTGCTGGTGTCGATGATCCTGGCCGCGCAGTTCGCGCTCTGCACCCTGGCCGCGTTCGCGTTCGCGCGGGCTCAGTTTCCGGGGGCGGGGTTGCTCTTCGCGCTGGTCCTCGCACAGCTGATGGTCGCGCCGGACATCCTGATGGTCGAGAATTACCGGACCATGCGCAGCTTCGGCCTCGTGGACACGGTCCTAGCGATCGGCCTGCCCTACTTCGCCTCCGCCTTCGGAATCTTCCTGCTCCGTCAGGCCTTCAAGCAGGTGCCGCGGGAGCTTGAGGAGGCGGCGATCATGGAGGGCTGCGGAACCTGGGGTCTCCTGCGGCGGGTCTACGTCCCGCTGGCGCGGCCGACCTATCTGGCCTACGGCCTCACGTCCGTCTCCTACCACTGGAACAATTTCCTCTGGCCGCTCGTCATCACCAACACGGTGGAGACGCGCCCCCTGACCGTAGGGCTCTCGATCTTCGCAGCGGTCGATCAGGGCATTGACTGGGCGATCATTTCCGCTGCGACGCTGATGACGTCGGCCCCGCTGCTGATCGCCTTCCTGCTGTTCCAGCGCCAGTTCGTGCAGTCCTTCATGCGGGCGGGCATCCGGTGATGCTGCGCGTTCATCGTGCCGCGCGGTTTCGCGTCCCAGGCTTGGTTCAAGCTTTGCAACGCAAGGCCCAACAGGCGGTAAGGTCGCATGTGCGAGCCAAGCCAGGCGTGGTTCGCACCTTGACCTACCTCAAGATCACGGGCCGCTTCGTCTGCGTCTTCGTCCTCCTGCACGCCTGGTCGTGGCGGGTCCTGGGGATGCCATCGGCCGGTTGATCGATGTGCGGCGGACGCTGGCCGCGCTGCCAACTGGCGGTCAGCACCTTGGCGACAGACGCCTTGATCCCTTCGTGTGCGCCGGAGACGACAAGCTTCACACCGCGCAGCCCGCGTGTCGCCAGCTTGCGCAGCAAGCCCGTCCAGAACGTCTCGGCTTCCAGGGGGCCGATATCCATGCCCAGCACCTCGTGCCGGCCGTCGGCATTGACGCCCACCGCGATGATCACGGCGACGGAGACGATCCTGCCATCCGGCCGGAGCTTCACAGAAGTCGCGTCGATTCAGCGATAGGGCCAATCGCCCTCGAACGGTCTGTCGAGAAAGGCTTTCACCCGCCCACCGATCTCTTCGCACAGACGCGAGACCTGGCTCCTCGAGATGCCGCTCATGCCCATGGCCTTGACGAGATCGTCGACCGAGCGCGTCGAGACGCCCTGGATGTAGGCCTCCTGGATGACGGCTGTCAGAGCCTTCTCGGCCATGCGCATGGGCTTGAAGAAGCCGGGGAAGCTGCTTCCCTTCCGCAGCTTCGGGATGCGCAGCTCCACCGTGCCGGCCCGCGTCTCCCAGTCGCGATCGCGCTAGCCATGACGCCGCGCGAGCCGGAGCGGGCTCTTCTCGCCGTGTGCTTCGCCGGTCAGCACCCCGACCTCCTGCTCCATCAGGCGCTCGGCAGTGAAGCCGATCATCTCGCGAAGGATATCGGCGTCGGGGGTCTTCTCCACGAGAGCGCGCAGGTTCACCATTTCGTCGGTCATTGCTCGTCCTCGGGTTCGCTTGGTTCTCGCAAAGCCGAGCCTCTCTTGAAGACCGATCAATGGCCACCACCAGCTACACCACCAACGGGGACACGCCCCCGCGATGCGCCGCGGCCAGGCTTGCCGCCGGAAGCCCCGCCATCGGAGGCGCCCGGCAGGTGTACATTCAGGTGTACCTTTCGGTGTACGTCAGCGTCGTCGGGCATCGCCGAACTCCGGTTGGGAGCCGGCCAAGACCTTGAAATGCCGAGAAATCAGGGGTTCGGGCCACGATCCGCATGGCGGACAGGAATGGCGGAGGGGGTGAGTCTGCATTCGAACCTTCTCCGGAAAGTCAGGGTCTCCACGAGTACCGCGTTAGTAACGCAAGCGGCTTTGTCCAATGGACAGCAAGAACTGCCGGGCTGCCCACGGAAACCCATTCGATGAAGAGCCAAGTTGAGCAAGACAAGCATGGTGGGCGACACGCTATTCTCGGATGGGAAGGAATCATGGAGGCGCAGTTTGTTGGAGAGATTTGAAAGGGTAATGGCGCGAATCCTCGCCGACTTGTCCGGAGATCACTCTCTTGACGAGATTGCAGCGACAGCGTGCATGTCACGCTTTCATTTCCACCGTATGCGGACTGCGCATTTCGGTGAATCCCCGACAGGCACAGTCAAGCGACTTCGATTGAATGCCGCTGCTCCATTAGTCGCCATGACAGACCGCAGATTGCCGGAAATCGCTGCGATGGCCGGCTATTGGGATGTCGACGCCTTCTCCCGTTCCTTCCGATTGTCTTTCGGAAAACCACCCGAGTTATTGAGGACTTTCCGCGTTGTTCCAA
>CAZDUL010000053.1:0-4358 GCA_964508635.1 uncultured Allobosea sp.
ACCAGTATCGCGACAGCGTGTTCGGGGGCTCACGCCACATCTGGGCGCCCGCCACCTCCTTCATGATCTCGGACCCCTGGCAACCGGGCTATGGCGTCAAGGCCGTGGGCTATCTGATGCATGCCTTCGAGCCGGACGGACGCCACAGCCATGCCCTGGTGGGCGTGCGCGGCCTCGTGCATCACGACCTCGTGTCCTTTCCCGAAGTCTACGGGGATGTGCGCAGCTGGGGCGAAGGCAATGCCTGATGCCGGACCTGCCTGTTTTCCGGGCAGGGCGGCGGCGGGCGTCATCCAACTGTCAAATATGCTACACCGAAGCGTCGCAGCGACCCTCTAGGGACGGCCCGCAACAGAGAGGCAGCCGCGCATGCTCACCGTGCAGAACCTGACCCGCAGCTTCGGCCCCAAGACAGCGGTGGATAACGTGTCGCTGTCGATCGAAGCGGGATCGTTCGTCGGCGTGATCGGCCGCTCGGGCGCGGGCAAGTCGACGCTGCTGCGCATGATCAACCGGCTTCAGGATCCATCCTCCGGCGTGATCCGCTGGAAGGGCGAGGACGTGACGCAGCTCAAGGGCGCGGCCCTGCGCAACTGGCGGATGCGCTGCGCCATGGTCTTCCAGCAGTTCAACATCGTCGGCCGGCTGGACGTGATGACCAACGTGCTGATGGGTCGCCTCAACCATACCTCGCGGCTGCGCTCGCTGCTGAAGCTGTGGTCGGCCGAGGATCGCGCCATCGCGGTCTCGGCGCTCGAGATGTTCGACATGACGGCGCTCGCCGGGCAGCGGGCGGAATCGCTGTCGGGCGGCCAGCAGCAGCGCGTCGCCATCGCGCGGGCGCTGGTGCAGGAGCCCGAGATCATCCTGGCCGACGAGCCGATCGCCTCGCTCGACCCGCGCAACACCAAGATCGTGATGGACAGCCTGCTCAGGCTCAACAAGCATTTCGGCATCACGGTTGTCTGCAACCTGCACGATCTCGACATCGCCAAGGACTATTGTGGCCGCCTGGTCGGCATGGCGCAGGGCCGCGTCGTGTTCGACGGCGCGCCCGAGGCACTGACCGAGGCCGCCGCGCGCGAGCTCTACGGCCTCGAGGCCCACGAGGCCATGACCGTCCTTCCGCCGGCCGCCGTCAGCGGCGCGCTTCAGCCGGCGGTTGCCTGAGGAACGGCCATCAGTGGTGTGCTGAAGGCCGTCAGCCTGTCCCAACGACCCCGAACGGAGTTCGATCCATGACCTTCACCCGTCGCCTGATGCTGGGCACCGCCGCGGCTGCGGCGCTGGCCTCCACCTCCGTCGCTGCGCTCGCGCAGGACTGGCGCGCCCGCTATCCCGAGCTCGTCTACGCCGTGGTGCCCGCTGAGAACGCCTCGGGCGTGACCGAGCGCATGGCGCCGTGGATGGCCTATCTCTCCGAGCAGCTCGGCGTGAAGGTGACGCTGCGCATCGCCGCCGACTATGCCGCCGTGATCGAGGGCCAGCGCGCGGGCACCATCCACATCGCCGACTACGGCCCGTCGTCTTATGTGCGCGCCTACACGGTCTCCAACGGCGGCGTCGAGGCCTTCGCCTCCATGCGCGCTCCGGACGGCTCGACGGGATACTACTCGGTGGCCTACGCGCGCGCCAAGGACCCGGGGACGCGTCTTGAGGATTTCCGCGGCAAGAACCTCTGCCTCGTCGACGTCAACTCGACGTCGGGTTACAATGTTCCGCTATTTGCCATGAACAAGGCTGGTATCGATCCGGAAAAGTTCTTCGCCAAGGTCACCACCGCCGGCAGCCACGAGAACGTCGTGCTTGCCATCCAGCAGGGCACCTGCGATGTCGGCTTCAACTGGTGGAACTCGCAGGACGATTCCAACCTGTCACGCATGGTCAACAAGGGCATGGCCAAGATGGAGGACTTCAAGACCGTCTTCCGTTCGGACAAGATCCCCGGCTCTCCCTATGCCTATCTCACCAGCCTGCCGCCGGAGCTGAAGGCCGCGATCCGCACCGCCTTCTTCGAGGCGCCGACCCGCAACAAGGCCGCGTTTGACCGTCTCAGCGACGGAAAGTCGCCCGGCTTCGCGCCGGCCCAGCACAGCGACTACCAGGTGACGATCGAGCTGCAGCAGTTCGTCGACAACCTGCGCCGCCGCCGCGGTTCCTGACGCTGTCCTGACCGACATCGGGCGTCGCTCGCATGAGGCGGGCGACGCCCTCTTTCTGATGCAGCCGACCTGACGCAGGCGACAATGGCGAACGTGCTTCCGGTCCTCTCCCCCCAACAGATCGACGCCCTCTCGGCCGGCTACCGATCCGAGCAGGCTGCCAAGCGGCGCACGACGCTGATCGGCCTCATGGTTCTGGCCGTGCTGATCCTGGTCGCCGGGCGTGTGGCCGAGGTCGATCCCGGTCGTTTTGCGGAAAACCTGCATCGCTTCGGCGACTACATCGTCCGCATCTTCTATCTCGACAACGGCAAACCGGTCTTCACCGACATCTATGGCGGGGAGACGAGCTGGTTCTGGGGGCTCGACCGCTGGCTGAGCCGGCTGGGCGACACCATCCTGATCGCCTATCTCGGCACGCTGTTTGGCGCCATCGGCGCCTTCTTCCTCTGCTTCGCGGCAACCGTGAACCTTGCGACGAGCAAGACGCAGATGTTCTTTGCCCGCCGCTTCCTCGAGTTCTGCCGCACGGTTCCCGAGATCGTGTTCGCGCTGATCTTCGTGGTCGCCTTCGGTCTGGGGCCGGTGCCTGGCGTGCTCGCCATCATGATCCACACGGTCGGGGCGCTCGGCAAGCTGTTCGCCGAAGTGGTCGAGAACATCGATATGAAGCCGGTCGAAGGCGCTCTCGCCTCAGGCGCGACGCGCTGGCAGGCCATACGTTACGCCGTGGTGCCGCAGGTTCTGCCGAACTTTGCGAGCTATGCGCTGCTGCGGTTCGAGATCAACGTGCGCGGCGCGTCCGTGATGGGCTTCGTCGGAGCGGGCGGCATCGGGCAGGATCTCATCGAGGCGATCCGCCGATTCTACTACTCCGACGTTTCGGCGATCCTCCTACTCATCATTGCCACCGTGATGGTGATCGATCTCGTCACCGAGCGCATCCGCCACAGCCTGATCGCCAGGGAGCGCGCCGATGAGCCGTTTCTTTCCCGATATCGCGCAGACGCGGGCGCGCCATGCGCAGCTGGTCGCCGGCTCGATGCACGGGCGCATCGTGGCCGGTGCCGTGACCGCCGCCATCATCGGCGTTGCGCTCTTCGCGCTGTTTCGGCTGGACTTCTCGTTCGCACGCCTGGGCTCGGGGCTGCAGCAGCTTGGGACATTCCTCGGCCTGATGATCCCGCCCTCGCCGGGCAACAACCCTTTGCAGCTGGCGAAGGCTCTGGCCGAGACGGTCGCAATCGCGTTTCTCGGCACGCTTCTGGCGGCGCTGATCGCGTTCCCGCTCGGTTTCCTCGCCGCGCGAAACGCCACGATCAACCGCGTCGTCCGCTTTGTCACGCGGCGATTCTCCGATTCGATCCGCGGCGTCGACACGCTGATCTGGGCGCTGATCTGGATCAACGTGGTCGGTCTTGGCCCCTTCGCCGGGGTCCTCGCCATCATGACAGCCGACATCGGGTCGTTCACCAAGCTCTATTCGGAGGCCATCGAGGCGGTGGATCGCAAGGCCGGCGAGGGCGTGGCCTCGTGCGGCGGCTCGAAGTTCCATGTGATCCGCTTCGGGCTCGTGCCCGAGGTGATGCCCGTCATCATCAGCCAGACGCTCTATTTTTTCGAATCGAACACCCGATCCGCCACCATCATCGGCATCGTCGGGGCTGGCGGCATCGGGCTTCACCTCGCCGAGATGATCCGCACCTTCGAGTGGGACAAGGTCGCGTTCATCATCATCATGATTCTGGTCACGGTCGCCGTGATCGATTTCATCTCGTCGCGGCTCCGGCTTGCGCTGGTGGGTGAGCGGAAAGCGGCGCTGTGAAGACGCCTGTGTCACGATCTTGTCATCGCGCCGGCGCAGAAGCGGCGCGAAGGATCCGACCCCGATGACTCCCGAACAGCAGCAGCGCCGCGCGGCGATGGCGCTTCTGTCGCGCGCCGGCCGTGCCGAGCTCGAAGGCCCGCTTGGCACGCATTGGCCAGGGCTTCGCGTGCGCGACCTCAAGCCCGCAGAGGCTGGCCTCGTGATGGTGCGCGGCCGCATCGGGGGCGACGGTGCGCGGTTCAATCTGGGCGAGGCCAGCGTCACCCGCGCCGTGGTCGAACTCGACGGCGGCCAGCGCGGCTACGGCTTCGCGCTCGGCCGTGACCGGGCGAAGGCGCGCGCCGCGGCGATCCTCGATGCCCTCTGGC
>CAZDUL010000054.1:0-12874 GCA_964508635.1 uncultured Allobosea sp.
CGCCGCCGCCGCCGGCGCCGGGTGGGGCGGCAGCCGTGGTGCAGCGCGACTACTGACTCGCCGAGGGCCCGGGCGCGGGCCTGGTCGGACTGAAGGGCAACAACCATGTGGGGCGCCTGGTGGCGCGCGGAATGATACCCACGGCGATGCCCGCGACGCCGGCCTCCGCCATCATCTCGAGAGCCGCCGCGTTGCCATGGGCATCCATGGTGGCGACCACGGGGGCGCCCGCCTTCATGGCCTTCGCCTCGGCTTCGGCCGGCCGGCGGACCTTGAGGACGATGTCGGCATCCTTCAGGGCCTCCGTCGCCGTTCCGGCGATTTCGGCCCCGGCTGCAGCATAATCGGCATCGGCGATGCCCGAGGCCAGCCCGGCGCCGGCCTGTATCACGACGCTGGCCCCGAGCCCGATGAATTTCTTCGCGGTGTCCGGCGTCGCGGCCACGCGGGTTTCTGCGCCCTGGGTTTCGGTGAGGATGGCGATGCGCATGGTTTCTCAACTCAGTGCCGCCGGCCGTTGGCTTGGACCGACTTCGGAACGGAAAGGGCGACAGGCGGCCGCACGGCCGGGCCGATCCTTGACCAGCCGCGAAGCCGCCCGGACGCGCCTGCGGCGAAATCTCAGTGGGCTGCGCCCGGCATCAGCGCGAGCGCGAGGAGCATCAGAACCAGCGGAACCGCCGGCGCGCGCCAGCCGATCCTGCCGGAGGTCACACCGATGCCGGCGGCGATCAGCGTCAGGATCACCCCGAAGATTCCCGTGAGCCAGGCGCCCTTCAGCCCGCCGACCGCGATCGCCGCGATGATGGCGAGGGCCGCGACGGAGACGACCCCAGAGAACAGCACGAAGCCCTTGTAGACGCGCTCGTGCTCGGCGTAGTCCATCGCGGGATGTCCTTCGCCTGCGCTCATGCCGTGATTGGCCATCGGCTCCCCCAAATGTGTCTCAGGTGGTTGGAAAACGGGTGCTTGCGCAGTGAGCGTGTAGCGCAAGGATACCTGCCGGCGCAACGAGTCAACAGGCAGCGCTACCAAAAAGACGGCGAACCGCACCTGCGCAACAGGCAGGGTGACGGATCGTCAGGCAGCCAGACCGGCCGGCTCCAGTCCGACGCTGGACAAGGCCTGCTTCTGGCGTGCCGCGACGGCCTCCGCTCCGAAATTGACCAGCTCCTCCTCGATCAGACGGAAGAAATTCATCTCCGCCCTCAGGTGCAGGAACACGCCACCGAGCCCGATCGCCGCGCGGTCCATGAAGACGAACTCCTGCGGCACCGTGACAGGCCCCTTCTTCTTGAGCTCCTGATGCACGGTGAAGGCTTCGCGCCGGCCATATTCACCAGGCGCGACGCCGTCGGCGATCGTGCGCACGCGATCGTCCAGAAGCGGGCCGTATATGAAACGCGCCCACAGGTTGAGCACCTCGATCAGCTCGCGGGTCAGGTTGCGGAAGCCCCAGACCTCGTAGGCGTTGACGATCTGCGCCTCGTCGTTGTGCAGCAGGCCGTTGCGCAGTTCGTTGACCCCGTTCACGAAGCGCGCCGGAAAGATGCGGACGCAGCCATAGTCCAGCAGGTTCAGCCCCGCCGGCTGTCCGCCGTCCTCGAACACCGTGTAGTTGCCGAGATGCGGATCGCCATGGATGACGCCGTAGCGCACGAAGGGACGCCACCAGGCATGGAACATGGCGCGCGCGATCCGGTTGCGGGTTTCCTGATCGGCATCCTTGTGGCTGAGCAGCTTCGTGCCCTCCAGCCAGTGCATGGTCAGAAGACGCTTGGTCGAGAGCGCGGTTTCGACCTTCGGGACGCGCACATCGGCGGTGTCGGCCAGCATGAGGGCGTAAAGCGCCGCGTGCTTGGCCTCCCGATGGTAGTCGAGCTCTTCGCGCACACGGGCGCCCAGTTCCTTGGCGATCTCGCTCGTGTCGATGGCGCCATCGATCTGGCGATGGATGGCGAGCAGGATCTTGAGCTGGTTGAGGTCGGCTTCCACGGCCGATTCCATGTCGGGATACTGCAGCTTGCAGGCGAGCGGCGTGCCATCGCCGAGGGTCGCCCGGTGCACCTGTCCGAGCGAGGCGGCCGCCGCCGGTTTTAGGTCGAAGGTCGCGAAGCGGTCACGCCATTTCGGCCCGAGCTCTGCCGCCATGCGCCGGTTGACGAAGGCGGCGCCCATGGGCGGCGCCTCCGACTGCAGCTTCTGCAATTCGGCGGCATATTCCGGCGGCACGACATCGGGAATGGTGGCGATCAGCTGCGCCACCTTCATCAATGGTCCTTTCAGCCCGCCCAGCGCCTGTGCCAGCGCCGCGGCATTGCGGGCGTCCGCCGGGCCGGAGCGGCCGGTGATGAATGCGGTTGCGATGCGCGCCGCCACCCCGCCGACATTCGCGCCGACGCGGGCGTAGCGGGTGGCGCGGGCGGTGAAACGGTTCTTCTCGCTGTCGTTGGTGCTCATGCGGCGAGAGGTAAGGCGCCCAGGCAGCTTCGCCAAGCCGCCAAGGACGCTCGCCGCTGTCAGTCCATACCCTCGAGCTCGCCAATCATCCGCTCGATCAGCCCGAGCCCGATCTGCCAGAAGCCGGGATCGCGCGCGTCGAGGCCGAACGGCCGCAGGAGCTCGGCGTGGTGGCGCGTGCCGCCCGCCGACAGGAGCGCGAAGTAACGCTCCTGGAAGTCGTCCGCCGAGCGCTCGTAGACGCCGTAGAGAGAATTCACCAGGCAGTCGCCGAAGGCATAGGCGTAGACATAAAAGGGAGAGTGGATGAAGTGCGGGATATAGCACCAGAATGTCTCGTATCCCGGCCCCAGCCTGATGGCCGGCCCGAGGCTTTCGCCCTGCACCGACATCCACATGTCGCAGATGGCTTCTGACGTCAGTTCACCCTGGCGTCGCGCCTCGTGCACCTTGCGCTCGAAGCTGTAGAAGGCGATCTGCCGCACCACGGTGTTGATCATGTCCTCCACCTTGGAAGCCAGCATCGCCTTGCGCTGGACGGGATCGGTCGTGGCGTCGAGCAGCCGTCGGAAGGTCAGCATCTCGCCGAACACCGAGGCCGTTTCGGCCAGAGTGAGCGGGGTCGGCGCCATCAGCGCGCCGTTGGGCGAGGCCAGAACCTGGTGCACGCCATGGCCGAGCTCATGGGCGAGCGTCATCACGTCGCGCGGCTTGCCCTGGTAGTTGAGCAGCACGTAGGGATGCGCCGAGGGGACGGTCGGATGCGCAAAGGCGCCGGGCGCCTTTCCGGGGCGCACGGGCGCATCGATCCAGCGCTCGTCGAAGAAGCGCCGGGCGATCTCGGCCATGCGCGGCGAGAACGCTCCATAGGCCTCCAGAACCAGACGCCGAGCCTCCATCCAGGGGATCGGCTTCTGTTCGACCTTCGGCAACGGGGCGTTGCGATCCCAGTAGTTCAGGGTCTCGCGGCCGAACCAGCGGGCCTTGAGCCTGTAATAGCGATGGGACAGGCGCGGATAGGCCTCCCGCACAGCGCTGACCAGCGCGTCCACAACCTCCGGCTCGACCCGGTTCGATAGATGGCGCGAGGCGGCGACATCGGTGAAGCCGCGCCAGCGATCCTGGATGTCCTTGTCCTTGGCGAGCGTGTTGGTGATGAGGGTAAAGGTGCGCAAATGGGGACGGAAGACCTGCGCGAGCGCTTCCGCTGCGCTCTTGCGCACCTTTTCGGATGCGTCCTGCAGCTTGTTGAGCGTCGGCTCGAGGGTGAGTTCCTGGTCGCCGACCTTGAAACGCAGGGAGGCGATGGTCTCGTCGAACAGGCGGTTCCATGCCGCGCGGCCGGTCACCGACTTCTCATGGAACAGCTGTTCGATCCGGTCCTCGAGCTGGTAGGGCTTGTCCTTGCGGATGTCGTCGAGCCACGGCCGGTAATGCGACAACGGCTCGGTCGCTGCGGCCGCATCGAGCAAGGCGTCGTCGAGCCGGTTGAGCTCCAGCGTGAAGAACAGCAGTTCGGTCGAGGCGGCGGTGACCTTCTCCTGGGCATCGCCATAGAACTTGGCCCGCTGCGGGTCCGTCGTGTCGCCGGCGTAGACCAGTCCGGCGAAGGACATGATCCTGCCCATCAGCTCGTCGAGCGCCTCGAAGGCCGCAACCGCCTCGTGGAGTCGCGCCGAGGCATCCGCGTTGGCGGCCAGATCGGCCAGCCGGCCGCGGTAGCGGCCGGCAAATGCCGCTGCTTCGGTCCGGGCACGCTCCAGATCAGCCGTGTAGGCGGGATCGTCCATGCCCGCATAAAGGTGGCCGAGATCCCATTCCGGCAGGGGCCCGAGCTCCTCGTCCCGGGGCGCGCTGCGCTGTGCGCCGGCCCGCGCGAACAGCGGCCGTGCGGTCGCAGTCTCGGAAAAGGCGGACAAGGCGCAATCGACCGCGCGCGGACCGGCGCATGAGGTTGAAAACGCGCTGGTGAACAACTTCGTCATGGCAGTCACGGCCCCGGCTGCAAGCACATATGAGACCACGGCACGCTTCAATCAACGCCCGTTGCGATCTCACCACGGCAAGAGCCCGGCCCGTTGCCGATCGGCCGCCGCCCCCGTGGCGAAGTCCCCGGTCGCGAACGCCCCGGCCGTTTAGCGCGGCTTAACCCTTGTGCCCGACTGTGCCCCGAAACGGGACAGCGCGATTCTGTCGCAGGGCCATCGCGCACGACCCGGGCCTGGGACTGAAGTGATGACCACGACCATCCTCGTCGTCGATGACGATCCGGTTCAGCGCCGCCTCCTGGAGGCCATGGTGCGCCGGTTCGGCTATCAGGTGCGCATCGCCGAGTCGGGTTCCGCGGCTCTGGCCGAGCTGGCCGGCTCGGAAGCGATCGATCTGGTCGTGCTCGATCTCGTGATGCCGGAGATCGACGGCATGGCCGTGCTGGCCGCAATGCGTGAGCGCGGCATCGACAAACCTGTGATCGTGCAGACCGCGCATTCCTCCATCGAGACGGTGGTGGCGGCGATGCGGGCAGGGGCAACCGATTTCGTGGTCAAGCCGGTCGGTGCCGAACGCCTCCAGGTTTCGATCAAGAACGCCCTTCGCGTCGGCGTGCTCGAGGGCGAGATCCGGCGCATGAAGCGCCGCGCCGCCGGCACGCTCAGCGTCGCCGACCTGTCGACCCGAAGCCCGGCAATGGTGCGCGCCGCGCGTCTGGCCGAACGCGCCGCGCGCCCGAACATCCCGATCCTGCCCGAGGGCGAATCCGGTGTCGGCAAGGAGGTGCTGGCTCGCGCGATCCAGGGCCCCAGCGACCGGCGTCGCAAGACCTCACTTCACGTCAACCGCCGGGCCATTCCCGACAATCTCGTGGAATCGATCCTGTTCGGACATGAGAAGGGCGCCTTCACCGGGGCCACCGAGAAGCACATCGGCAAGTTCGTCGAGGCCTCCGGCGGCACGCTCTTCCTCGACGAGATCGGCGAGCTGCCGCTCGACGCGCAGGTCAAGCTGCTGCGCGCCATCCAGGAAGGCGAGGTCGATCCTGTCGGCGGGCGCAAATCCGTGCGCGTCGATATCCGCCTGATCTCGGCCACCAACAAGAGCCTGCTGGAGCTCGTGAAGCAGGGCCGCTTCCGCGAGGATCTCTACTATCGCCTCAATGTCTTCCCGATCATGCTGCCACCCCTGCGGGCGCGGCGCGAAGACATCCCGGACCTCGCCAAGTCGTTTGCGCTGCGTTTCGCGGCAGAGGAGGGCAAGCGCCTGCGTGGCATCACAGCCGAGGCAATGGCGCTGCTGCAGAGCTATGACTGGCCCGGCAATGTCCGGCAGCTCGAAAATGCGGTCTTTCGCGCCGTCGTGCTGGCTGACGCAGACGAACTCACGCTTGCCGAATTCCCGCAGATCGCTGCCCAGGTCGAGGGTTTCGACGTCCGCATTCCGCCAGTGCCGGTCGCCGCGCCGGTCGCGAGCCCGAACGACGCGCCGCGCGTGATCCAGGTGCCGGTGCGCGATCCCCACGCGCTCGACCTGATCGAGGGCGCCGACATGCGCCGTCTCGACGACCTCGAGCGCGAGATCATCCGCTTTGCCCTGCAGCATTATCGCGGGCACATGTCGGAGATCTCGCGCAAGCTCGGCATCGGGCGCTCCACGCTCTACCGGAAACTCAAGGACTACGGCCTGGAGGAGGGCGCCGCACCAGCTGCCGCCAGCGATGCCGCCTGAGCGGTGTCGCCGCGCCGCCGCAGCTGGCGCAGAAGTCAGGCCCCTTGCCATGGCCAGCTTGGTTGACGCTAGATTTGGAAAGAAGATTCGGTAGTCGTTTTCGATATGCCGCAGCACCGGCGTGGCTGCGCGCAGCCGATGGAGTTGAGGGGATATCGCAGGGCATGGGCCGGGGGCTTCGAACTGCCTGTGCGGCGTGGCTCGTTGTCGCCTGCGCCGCCTCGTTTGCACCGACGGCTGTCGGGGCTGAGACTGTCGCCAGCGCTGGAGCCGGCGCGTTCAACCCGGGCTATGTCATCGCGCTTCCGCCGGCGCTGGCGCCCATCGTCGAGCGCTTCGCAGAGCATCCGGGCAGCCCTGGCGCCGAAAGCGCAGTCGGTCCGATCGAACCGTCCGCACTGACCACAGCGTCGCTCGGCGATCCGGCCGGGCCCCTGGCCACCGGCCCCGGCGCACGCGATGCTCGGGCGGTCGGCGCGCCGCCGCCTGTCACCGCCGACGCAACGGGGGGCGCGCCGCTCAACGAGCCTGCGCCGCTCGTCATCGCTCCGCTGCCCGATGCGCCCGGCGAGACCCGTCCGCTCGTCGAGGACGTGATCGCGGTGGAGGGCAGCCGCCTCGCGGGGGAGATGCGCCGTCTCGCCGAACATGCGCAGCGCGTCGCCGAAGCGGCTCGGCACGTTGCGGGTGTCGCGATCGAACAGGACATGGTCCGCGCCGGGATTGCCTTGAGGCTGTCGCAGCCCGGCTGGGCTGCGCAGCGGATCGCCCCGACGCTGGCCGCCGAGGTGGCCGCTTTCTATGCTGGACGCGGCCATGCCGCGCTCTGGTATGACGGGCTGCAGCTGAACGAGGCCGGCCGCGCCCTGATGGGGCGTCTGGCCCGTGCCCACGAGGATGGCCTCGGTCCCTACGACCCGGTGACAGTGCGGGCGCCGGATGCGGCTGCGCTGGCTGCGGCCGAACTGCGCCTCAGCGTGGCCGCTGTCCTGTTCGCCCGTGACGCGCGCGGCGGCCGCATCGATCCGCGCCAGCTGTCCCGCCTCATCACGCCCAAGCTCGATCTGCCCGCGCCGGCCACGGTGCTGGCGTCGCTCGGCGCTGCGGCGGATCCGGGCGAGGCGCTCGCCGGATATCTGCCGAAACATGAAGGCTATCGGGCATTACGATCCAAGCTGGCCGAACTGCGGGCCGAAGCTGGACGCGTCGCGGCGTCTGGCGTCGATGCCGCGCGGGCCCGTCCCGGGAACGAGCCGGCGCCCGCGTTCACGAACCGCCTGCCGGACGGCGCGCCGCTGCGAATCGGCATGCGCGATCCGCGCGTGCCCCTGCTCCGCCACCGCCTCGGCCTGGGTCCGGAGGGGTCGGAAACCTATGACCGGACCTTGGCGACCCGGGTTGCGGAATTCCAGCGCGAGCGCGGCCTGCCTGGCGCTGGCGTGCTGAACAGCGCTACGACGGCGGCCCTGAACGGGGCGCGCGATGTCCGCATGGCAGCCGACATCATCGCGGCGATGGAGCGCTGGCGCTGGCTGCCCGACGATCTTGGTGACGAGCATATCATCGTCAACGTGCCGGCATTCTCGATGAGGAAGGTGGAGCGTGGCACGACCGTGCACGAAGCGCGCGTCATCGTCGGTCGGCCCGACCGGCCCACCCCGATCTTCTCGGACAGGATGGATCACGTGGTCCTGAACCCCTCATGGACCGGGCCGCCGACGATCCTGCGCGAGGATTACCTGCCGAAGCTCGCGGCCGACCCCGGATATGCCGAGCGCAAGGGCCTTCAGGTCATCCGCAGCGGCGACCGGATCACGCTGCGCCAGCCGCCCGGCCCGACCAATGCCCTTGGCGTCATCAAGTTCATGTTTCCGAACGACCATGCGGTCTATCTGCATGACACGCCGAACCGGAGCCAGTTTGCGCATCAGCGGCGTGCGTATTCATCGGGTTGCGTGCGGGTGGAGCGTCCGCTGCGGCTTGCGGAACTGGTGCTCGGTGGGCCCGAAAGCGGCTGGTCGGAGCAGCGGCTTCGCTCGCTCGTCGGCTCCGGCGAGCGCACGATCCGGCTTGGTCGGCAGATTTCGATCCACCTCGTCTACATGACCCACGTGGTCGAGCCCGATGGGCGTCTGGTCACCTACGAGGATATCTACGGTTTTCACCGCATGACGCGGCAGGCGCTGGGATTGTAGCCGGCTGCCCCCCATGACTGATCCGCCGCAAGGAGGCAGTCCGGTCGCGCATCGTGCCGGCTTGTGGACCGGCGTTCGGGCGCTGGGGTCCAAGGCTGCCATCAGCCCCTGCGCGGGAGGTGAGATCAGCATGGTTTCGCCATGTTTCGCGCCTAGCGGGCAAAAGGGGATGGTTGGCAACAGGGCGGGCAGTCAATTGTTGGTTAACCACCATCGACAAGGGTGCGATAAGGGTTTGCAGCGTCGCGCTCAGCCCGGCGTTTGATGGGGAACGGCTTCCGGTGCGCCAGATCACTCCCGACCAGTGCGCTGCGGGGTCCGGCCCCACCGTGGGCAAGGCCGCTTACGTGCGACGCAGGCTGGTTTTCCGGAAGCTCATCCGTGTTGGCGCGGTTGCGTCCCTCGCCGCTTTCGTGCTGGGCCTGAGCGCGCGCGGAACGCAAGATGCGATCGCCAATGGCGACACCCGCACCATCAGCATCCTTCACATGCACACCAAGGAGAGCTTGCGCGTCACCTTCAAGCGCAATGGCTACTACGACTCCGAGGCGCTGAAGCAGCTCAACTGGATCCTGCGTGACTGGCGCCGCGACGAAGCGACGAAGATGGATCCGCGCCTGTTCGACATCGCCTGGGAGGTCCACCGCGAGGTTGGCTCCTCCCAGCCCTTCCATGTCGTGTCGGCCTATCGCTCGCCGGAGACCAATTCCATGCTGCGCCGGCGTTCGCGCGCCGTCGCCAAGCAGAGCCAGCACATGGAAGGCAAGGCGATGGACTTCTATCTGCCGGACGTCTCGCCGGCCCAGATCCGCGCCGTCGGAATGAAGCTGCAACGTGGCGGCGTCGGCTACTATCCGACCGCCTACACGCCCTTCATCCACCTCGATGTCGGCTCGGTGCGCTCGTGGCCGCGCATGACGCGCGACCAGCTGGCGCGCCTCTTCCCGGACGGCCGCACGGTCCACATCCCGGCCGACGGCCAGCCGCTCGAGGGCTACGAACTGGCCAAGGCCGAGATCCGGGCGCGCGGCGGCAGCGTGGCCGGCTACGCCTCGCGCGATCTCGACGAGGGCGCGATCATGCAGACGTCGCGGCGCAGCCTGTGGGCGTCGCTGTTCGGCTGGAACGAGGAGGACGAAAGCCGTCCCGGGGGGCGTGGGCGCAGCGGGCGCGGCGCTTCCGCACCAATGGCCTACGCGCCCGCGTCGAACAGCGACAGCGCCGACATGTTGGCGGTGTTCCGCGCGCCGGAGACGCAAAATGCGGGCGTGCGCGCGCCGAGCGCCCCCCCAAGGCCGGCGCAACAGCCCGATACTGTCGCGCAAACGCCTGCGGCGACACCCCCGGCCAGCGCGACGCCGCCGCGCGACACCGCGGTCGCGGAAGCCCCCCGACAGCCGCCGTCGCAGCCGCCCGTCCAGCCGCGCTTCGTCGAGGCCCCGTTCCCCGTTGCGCGCCCGACCGGCCTGCAGCCTCCGGTGCAGATCGCGGCCGTCCAGCCCGGATCCACGGGCGACCGGCTGCAGTGGCAGGTCGGCGCGGCCGGGCAGGGCGGCGTCGCCGGGGGCGTCTCTGCCGGTGCAGTCGCTGCTCCGGACGAAGCGGGAAAGGCCGTCATTGCCCCTGTTCCGCCGCGGCGCCCCGAGGAGCTGCCCCAGATCGCCGCGCTTGCGGCGTCTGCTCCGGCGGCGCAGGCAGGGGCCGCCCAGCCGGCGGATCGTCCATCCCGGCTCGTCGCCGTCGATCACCCCGCGCCGCCCGAACGGCCCCGCATCGCGACGGCCAGTCACCAGCGCCAGATGTCATCCAGCGCCGGGGTTTCGCCGGTGGCTCATGCCTCTCCCGCCGCCTCCGCGACTGGGCCAACCGCTCCCAGCCTCGCCGATCGACGCGCGCTGGAGAGCCTTTTCACGGCAGCCGCGATCGGCATGACTCAACCGGTCGGGCCGAAGGTGAACATCGCTCGCCCGCGGCAGGCGCAGCTCGGCCCCGCCGGCTCTCTTGCCACCGACACCTTGCCGGCGGCGGCGCTCGGCTTCAGCCAGCGCGAGCCGCAGGATGCGCGCCCCGACCGCTTCAGCGGACCTGCGGTGAGGCCGTTGCCCACCACCTTCACCAGCCGCTGAGGGAGAGGGCGCGGAAGGGTCTTACCCGGTCTCGCCGACAGCCTGCAGATACAGGTCGAGGATCGCCTCCTCCTCGCGCCGCTCGCGGATGTCGCGCTTGCGGATGGCGATCACCTTGCGCAGCACCTTGACGTCGTAGCCGTTGGCTTTCGCCTCGGCATAGACCTCCTTGATGTCGTCGGCGATGGTCTTCTTCTCTTCTTCCAGCCGCTCGATGCGCTGCACGATGCTCTTGAGCTGATCGCCCTGGATCGGGTCCGACATGGAGGTTCTCACGTCTTGTGGGATGTCACGGGAAGGGCGCTTTCCGTGAGGCCTCGGCCCCTGCTTCGTCAAGCGGGCTTGCGCTCAATGCTGTGGCTTGTTGCGCTCGAAGGCGGAGAGCTGGTCCGCGCTCGCCTGCCCCTGATGCTGCGCCTTCCACGCCTCATACGGCATGCCATAGACGCGTTCGCGGCTTTCGTCCTTCGTCAGCGGCACGCCCTTGGCGTCGGCGGCCTCCTTCAGCCAGTTTGACAGGCAGTTCCGGCAGAAGCCTGCCAGGTTCATCATGTCGATGTTCTGCACGTCGGTGCGGCTGCGCAAATGCGCGACGAGCCGGCGAAATGCTGCTGCCTCGAGCTCGGTCATGGTCTTGTCGTCGATCCCGCTCATCGCCTGCGTCCTCCTCGCCTGGATGCCTCCAAGCTAGGGTCGATGGTCCATCGGCGAAAGAGCCTCGGCGGTCATAACGGGGCTCGAGCCACTCGGTCTGTAGCCGGCGACTCGGCCCGGAGCGAAGCAAGGATCGGCTGCAGCCACCCCGCGAGCCGCTCGCCCCAGAATGCCGCATCGGCATCCCGGACGATCAGGTCCTGCCGCAGCTCGATCAGCACATGCGGCAGGCCGCGCCTCACTGCGTGCCGGTCCATCGTGTCGCCGGTCAGCGCGCCGGCGTAGGGCTCGTTGTCGCCCACCACGAGGCTGCGCTCGAGGGCTAAGCGCTCGAACAACGGCCGGGAGATGCGGTCGTCCCGGTCCCACAGCAGACCGATGTGCCAGGGGCGCGCCCATCCCTTCCAGACAGGCGTGAAGGAGTGGATCGAGATCACCGCCGGCGGAGCCCCGGCCGCAACGGCGTCATCGAGCGCCGCTGCGATGGCGGCATCGTAGGGGGCGTAGTATCGCGCGATCCGTTCGGCGATGTCCGCTTCGGTCAGGTGGCGGTTGCCGGGGATGATCGCGCCATCGGACAGACGCATCACCAGTGTCGGATCATCGAGGCCGCGATTGGGATCGATCACGAGGCGCGAGAACCGTGTCAGCAGCGCCGGGCACCCCAGCGCGCGGGCCAGCGCCCGAGACACAGCCTCCGCCCCGATGTCATAGGCGATGTGGCGCTCGAGCTCGGCCTGAGGCAGGCCAAGACCCTCCAGCTCTGCCGGGATGTGGTTCGAGGCGTGGTCGCACAGCACCAGCGCGCCGCTCGCGAGGCTGCCATCCACCCGAACCACCGGCGCAGGCTCGCCCACCCCATGCATCTTCAGCCAGCCCCGAACCGAACGATGATCTCACTTGTCTGATGACACTGCGCGGTCGCATCGTCTATGGGCATCGCCACGTTCGTCGCATAGAGCCCATGCCGATCTCAGCCGAAGCCAGAAGCCGCCTGCTTCCGATCTTCGAGGCGGCCGTTTCGGCTGCGCTGCCGACCGCCAGCCTGATTCCCCATCTGCCGCCCCCGCCCAGGGGCCGCCTGATCGTCCTGGCTGCGGGCAAGGCTGCAGGCTCGATGACACCGGCGGCGGAGGCGCATTACCTTGACACGGTCGGGCTGGCGCCCGGGCGCCTCTCCGGCGTCGCCGTCGCCCGCCACGGCTACGGCGCGCCGACCCGCCTGATCCGGATGATCGAAGCCGGCCACCCGGTGCCGGACGACAACAGCGTGCTGGCCGCCGAGGAGGCGCTGTCTCTGGCCCATGCGGCCGGTGAGGATGATCTCGTGCTCGTGCTGCTCTCGGGTGGCGGCTCGGCCAACTGGGTGGCCCCGGCAGGCGGGCTGTCGCTGTCGGACAAGCAGGCGGTGAACCGCGCCCTTTTGCGTTCCGGCGCACCGATCGACGCGATGAACACCGTGCGCAAGCGCCTGTCTCGCATCAAGGTGGGCCGGCTGGCCACGGCCGCCTGGCCTGCACCCGTCCTCACGCTGGCGGTTTCCGCCGTGCCCGGCGACGATCCCGCGGACATCTCCGCCGGGCCGACCGGGCCCGACGCGTCCACCACCGCCGAGGCGCTCGCCATCGTCCACCGTCAGCGCATCGTCCTGCCGGCGGCACGGACGCCGCGGCCGCGCGACGCGGGCAGCCACAGCCCGAACGCGGGCGCCCCCGGCTG
>CAZDUL010000055.1:0-27342 GCA_964508635.1 uncultured Allobosea sp.
GGCGATGCAGCGTGTAGAGGCCGCTGCCGACGATCAGGCCTGCGCCCATCAGCGACCACGCATCGGGCCACTCGCCCCAGACAATCACGCCCGCGATGATGGCAAAGACCAGCACCATGTAGCGGAAGCCGGAGACGAGGCTCACATCGGCATCGCGATAGGCCACGATGATGAAGTAGTTGCCCAGCGCGACGAACACGGCGGCGATCGCGAGATAGCCTGTCTCGCGCGCAGGGGGCGCAACCCAGGTCTCGATGATGGACAGCGACAGTCCCACCACGCAGACCATCGCGGTGGTCACGAAGGTCACGACGGTGGACGGGATCTGCGTTCCGATGCGACGCGTCGAGAGATCGCGCACGCCGACGAGGATGGCGCTCAGCAGGGCCACCAGCGAGAACACCGTGAACCCTTCCGCGGCGGGCCTGACGATCACCAGAACGCCGAAGAAGCCCACCCCGATGGCCAGCCAACGCCGCCAGCCGACCTGCTCCACGCCCGTCAGCGCGGCCAGCGCCACCGCGATGAGCGAGGCGGCCTGCAGGATGGCGGTGATGTTGGCGAGCGGCAGATGCGCCAGCGCCGTGATGAAGGTGAGGGCGACGGTGGCCTCGATGAGGCCGCGCGCCAGCACGCGCGGATTGCCGGCATGGCGCAGATCCCTCAGCGATCCGAAGGCGGCAACCATGGCGAGCGCGGCGAGGATGGCGAAGCCGCCGCGAACGGCGAGCAGCTGCCCGGTCGGGAACACGCCGGTCGCCAGCTTGACGCAGACATCGTTGACGACGAACAGCCCCATGGCCGAGACCATGGCGAGAACGCCGCGCAGATTGGGAGAGAGCCGGGCCAAATGGGGGTCGCGTCCTTCAGGCGGCGAAACGCGACAGGCGGAAGGGCGCGATGTCGAAGCGGGTTTCGCCGTCGATGGCGAGATCGGACAGGATCTCGCCGATGGCGCTGGCGAACTTGTAGCCATGGCCGGAGCAGCAGGAGGCGAAGCTCACCTGGGGCGCGCCGGGCATGGTGTCGATGACGAAATGCTCGTCGGGCGTGACGGTGTAGATGCAGCCCTTGAGAGCCAGCGGCTCGCCGGCGGCGCCGGGCATGTAGCGGGCGAGGCAATCGCGGATCAGCGCCACCTGCCGCGGGCTCGGCGTGCGGTCCGGATTCGACGGATCGATCGGCTCGCGGCCGAAATGCGGGCCGCCGAGCTTGAAGCCGGGGTGCTCCCAGAGCGGGAAGCCGTAGAAATTGCCCTCCTCGACGGTGAGGATGAACACGGGCAAGCGCCCGAGGCGGAAAAGCTCCGGCGTCTTCACCGAAAACCAGCCGATGGCCTGCTTGACGGTGCGGATATGCGGGGCGAGCGCCGCGTTGAGCGTGTCCATCCACGCGCCCGAGGTCAGGACGAGACGTCCGGCGGTGTAGGTTCCGCGCGCGGTGCGAACGGTCACGCCGCCATCGGCGGTGGGCTGCCACTCCAGCACGGGCTCGTTGGTGCGGATTTCCGCGCCCTTCGCCTGCGCGAGCCCGACATGGGCATAGATGGCGCGTTCCGAGGCGACGAAGCCGCCGTCCGGCTGCCACAGGCCGACATGGCCTTTCGGCAGGGCAAAGGCCGGAAAGCGCTGCGCGATCTCGGCATGGTTCAGCACCTCGTGCGGCAGGTCGTGGTCGAGGCAGGACTGGCGCGAACTTTCGACGAAGCCGGCCCCTTCCGGTGCCAGATCCAGCGAGCCGGTGACATAGAGCAGCTCCATGCCGGCAGCCGCGCCCGTCTCGCGCCAGAGCTCGTGCGCGCGCTTCACGATCGGCACGTAGTGGCTGCCCTCGAAATAGGCGAGGCGGATGATGCGGCTCATGCCGTGGGAGGAGCCCATGCCATGGCAAAGATCGAAGCGCTCGAGGCCCAGAACACGCTGGCCGCGCCGGGCGAGGTGCCAGCACGCGGCCGAGCCCATGCCGCCGACGCCCGCCACGATCACGTCATAGGTCTGGCCTGTCATCAACGCCGCTCCCGCCGCGCGCCGCACCGATCCCTGACGCGGCCCTCGTTCATGCCCGTGACGGAGAGTTAGCGCGATGGGATGTCCGGGGTCCATGCCCGCGATCGCCGCGCCCGTCTGCAAGCGACGCATTGCGCCGCATGCGCAGGCTTAACGAGCGGTCAACGATCATTCGTTTAGATCAAGCAGGATGTTTGTCCTGCCCTCGACGATTGCGGTGTTCCCTTGAACATGCTGCATTTTCGCAAGGCTGCTGCGCGGCACCCTGTCGATCCGATTGCGCCGGCGCAGGCCGAGACGGTTGCAGCCGTCGCCCAGGCCGATACGGCTCAGCTCGTGCGCGCGCGCCAGGCCGTCGATGTCATCGAGCAGGACGTGAAGGGCGCGCTCGACCGCCTCGCCGATCTTTCGGAAGAGTCCCGCCGGCTGGCAAGCGAGACATCCGGCGATCTGGACGCCATCCATGGCGAGCTGAACCGGCTGCGCGACGCGGCCAGGGGCGCTTCGCGCGACGTTCTCGAATTGGCGAGCGCCTCGGAGCAGGTCTCGACGAGCGTCGAGACGGTGAGCCGCAACGTCAGCGAAGCCCGCATCGCCGTGGATGACGCGGCAAAGCTCGCCGCATCCACAAGCGACATCATGTTCGGGCTGTCGACGGCGTCCGAGGAGATTTCGGGCATCGTCGACACCATCGCGACCATCGCGCGGCAGACGAACCTCCTTGCGCTCAACGCCACCATCGAGGCGGCGCGGGCCGGCGAGGCGGGCCGCGGCTTCGCGGTGGTGGCGCAGGAGGTGAAGGCGCTTTCGGTCGAGACCTCCGCCCGCGTGGCGGACATCCGCGCCCGCGTGCAGACCCTGCAGACCGCGACGGCGCGATCGATCGATGCCATCTCCACGATCGCGCAGCGCATCACCCATGTGAACCCGATCGTCTCGACCATCAGCGACGCGATGATCGAGCAGGCCAGCGCCGCTCACGAGCTGTCGCGCCGGGCGCAGGACACCGCCCGCTTCACCGAGCGCGTGATGGCGCAGATCGGCGACGTCGACGCCCGCGCCATGCAGGCAGCCAGCCGGAGCGGCGAGGCGGCCAGGGCGGCCAGCCGCGCCACCGACGAGGCAACTAGCCTGCAACGCCGCTTCGTGCCGGTGATGCGCCAGACCAGCTTCGCCGACCGGCGCAAGCATGACCGCTTTCCGGTCGAGTTGCCGGCCATCATCCGATCCGCTCAGCACGTGTGGGAGACATCCACGGTCGATATCAGCGAAGGCGGGATGCTGCTGGCGAAGCCGGAGGCCAGCCCGTTGCGTGCGGGCGATGCCGTCACGGCCACATTGCCCGGCGTCGGCGACCTTCCGCTGCGCATCGCCGGCCTGAGCGCGCTCGGCCTGCATTGCGCCCTGGAGCGCAGCCGCGGCGACGCAGTCGCGTTGCTGAAGGCCCGCGTCGAGGCGTTGCGCGCCGAGTATCAGCCGCTGATCGAGGCATCGCAGCGCGTGGCCGCGCAGGTGGCGGCGGCGATGGAGGGCCTGATCTCCAGCGGGACGTTGAGCGAGCACGCGCTGTTCGACGTGACCTACACGCCCATTGCCGACAGCGACCCGCAGCAGTTCAGCACGCCCTCCCTCCGCGCGCTGCAGGGCATTCTCCCGGCCATTCTCGAGCCGCCGCTGGCGGCCGACAGGCGGCTGGTGTTCTGCGTGGCCATCGACCGCAACGGCTACATCCCGGTGCACAACCGCGCCTATGCGCAGCCGCAGCGCAAGGGCGATCCGGTCTGGAACGCCGCCAACTGCCGCGACCGGCGTATCTTCGACGATCGGGCCGGCATCATCGCGGCGCGCTCGGTGCGCCCCTTCGTGGTGCAGAGCTACCGCCGCGACATGGGCGGCGGCGCCTTCGTCGTGATGCGCGAGGTGGATGCACCCCTGTTCGTGCGCGACCGCCACTGGGGCGGCCTGCGCATGGCCTACCGATTCTGAAGGGCGCGTGTCGCCGCCGCAGGCGGTCACGCAGGGATCGACGGGTGTTCGCCCGCCGATGACGCCCCGATCCCGTCAATACAGGTAATTGGGCAGCCACAGGGCGATGCCGGGGAAGGTGTAGACCAGCACCATCGCCAGCAGCACGATGAACAGGAAGGGCATCACGCCGGAGAAGATCTCGTTGATCGTGACATGCGGCGGCGCCACGCCCTTGAGATAGAACGGCGCCATCGCCACCGGCGGCGACAGGAAGGAGGTCTGGATGTTCAGCGCGATCAGGATGCCGAAGAACAGCGGGTCCACGCCGAACTGCTGAAGCAACGGCAGGAAGATCGGCACGAAGATCACGATGATCTCGGTCCATTCCAGCGGCCAGCCCAGCACGAAGATGATCGCCTGGGTGATGACGAGGAACGCCGTCGGCGACGGGTCCAGCCAGGCCATGAAGGTCTTGATCGGCTCGTGCCCGCCCAGATAGGCGAAGATCGACGAGAAGATGAACGAGCCGATGAACAGCCAGCACACCATCGCCGAGGTCCGGCCGGTGAGGAACACGCTCTCCTTCAGCTTCTGGACGGTCAGTGCCCGGTAGGCCGCCGCCAGCAGCAGCGAGCCGAGCGAGCCCACCGCCGCCGCTTCGGTCGGCGTCGCGATGCCGAAGAAGATCGCGCCGAGCACCGCTCCGATCAGGATCGTCAGCGGGAAGAAGCTTGTGGCCAGCGCCCGGAACACCTCGCTGAGCGGCACATTGCGCTCCTCGGGCGGCAATCTTGGCGCCAGAGCCGGGTTGAGGAGGCTGCGGACGATGACGTAGAGCATGTAGAGCCCCGCCAGCATCAGACCGGGGAAGAATGCGCCCGCATAGAGCTTCGGTACCGAGACGCCGGCGGTCGCGCCATACAGGATCAGCATCACCGAGGGCGGGATCAGGATGCCCAGGCAGCCGCCGGCGCAGATCACGCCCGCCGACAGCCTGACGTCGTAGCCGGCGCGCAGCATGGCCGGAAAGGCGAGCAGGCCCATCAGCGTCACCACCGCGCCCACGATGCCGGTGGCGGTGGCGAAGATGGCGCAGGTGGCGAGCGTCGCAACCGCGAGCGCGCCGGGCAGACCCCCGACCGCGAGCTGGATGGCGCGGAACAGGCGATCGAGGATGTTCGCCCGCTCGATGATGTAGCCCATGAACACGAACAGCGGGATGGAGACGAGCACGTCGTTGGCCATCACCGAATAGGTGCGCTGCACGACAAGCTGGAACACCGTGTCGCCCATGGCGAGGTAGCCGAAGCCCACGCCCAGCGCCATCAGCGTGAAGGCGATGGGAAAACCCAGCATGATGAAGCCGATGAACACGACGAGCATCAGCACGCCGAGTTCGGGATTGCTCAATCCGAACATGGGGATAACGCCTTCAAGCCTTGGTCTGAGCGGCCTCGGCCTGCTCGAGGATGAGTTTCTCGGTCTCCTCCACATCGTGGAGGCGTTGCGGCCATGCGCCGGTCCTGAGGGCCTGGATGCAGCGGATCACCTCCGCGCTGGCCTGCACCATCATCAGCCCGCCAACGACGGGGATGAGCGACTTGAAGTGGTAGAGCGGCGGGCCGTTGGGCGAGTTCGAGGAGTGTTCCTTGATGAGCCAGGAGAAGCTCGCGAAGCCGTAGCCCGCGTAGCAGAGCGCCAGGATTCCCGGAAAGAAGAACAGGACATACAGCACCAGATCGAGCCCCGCCTGCCGGCGCACGGGCCATTGGCGATACAGGAAATCGCCGCGCACATGGCCATTGCGCGCCAGCGCATAGGGGCCCGCCAGCATGAACACGATCCCGTAGAGGATGTAGCTCATGTCGAACGCCCACTCTGTGGGCGCGCGAAAGGCGTAGCGCATGACCACCTCGTAGCACATGGCGAGCGTGAGGATGAGAATGGCCCAGCTCCCGGCCTTGCCGATGAAGGTCGAGAGCGCGTCGACGGCGTGGGTGTAGGTCTCGATCGTCAGCCGGCCGCGCTCGCGGAAGGCGGCGTAGGCGACGAAGCCCAGCACGGTCAACGCCACGCCGATCAGGATCGCGTTGAGCTCGGGAGAACTGATCAAGGGCATGGGCGGGAGCTCTCC
This sequence comes from uncultured Allobosea sp., assembly GCA_964508635.1. Classification (GTDB taxonomy): domain Bacteria; phylum Pseudomonadota; class Alphaproteobacteria; order Rhizobiales; family Beijerinckiaceae; genus Allobosea. The sequence goes on from CAZDUL010000055.1 coordinate 6,109, forward strand.
GGCGCCAGTCGGGCAACCGCCCGCGCGCCACCATGGTGCGCGCGGGCGACGATGCGGGGCGGGGGCCTCACGCCTTGAAGAAGAAGTCGTAGGCCTTGCGGAAGGGCGGGGTGTTGGCCGCCTCGTAGGCGCCGGTGCGCTTCACCCAGGCGATCTGGCTCTCGACCACCTTCTTGTAGAACGGGTTCTCGGCGCCGAGCTTCTCGTTGACGGTTTTCCAGGCGCGCAGTTGCGCATCGAGGATCGCGTCGGGGGTGCTGATGATCTGCACGCCCTTGCTGCGCAGCATCTCGAGGTCCTTCGAGTAGCGGTCCGTCGCCTTCCAGAGCATGTCGGAGGAGGCGCTTTCGGCCGCATACTTGATGATGGCCTTGAGCTCGGCCGGCAGCGCGTCGAACTTGCCCTTGTTGAAGATCAGCTCGAAGGCCTCGGCCGACTGATGCCAGCTCTGCAGCATGTAGACCTTCGACACGTCCTGGAAGCCCAGAAGCGAATCGGAGGAGGGGTTGTTGAACTCGGCCCCGTCGATGACGCCGCGTTCGAGCGCCGGCACGATCTCGCCGCCGGGCAGGATGGTGACGGCGGCCCCCATCTCGCGCATCAGGTCGGCGGCGAGGCCGACCGTGCGATACTTCAGGCCGCGGAAATCGTCAGCGGTCTTCAGCTCGCGCTTGAACCAGCCGAGCGGCTGGCAGGGCATCGGGCCGGACAGGAAGCCGACGAGGTTCAGGCGCAACGAGGCCAGAAGCTCGTTGTAGAGCGCGTAGCCGCCGCCATAATTCATCCAGGCGAGGAAGTTGTTGGCGTCCCAGCCGAAGGCCGGCGGCGTGCCGAACAGCGAGAAGGCCTTGTTCTTGCCGTACCAGTAGGCGCAGACGCCATGGCCGCCGTCGAGAATGCCGGCATTGACCGCGTCCTGCATCTGGAAGGCCGGCACCACCGCGCCGGCGGCGAGCACCTCGAGGCGCAGCCGGTTGCCGGCCATCTCGTTGACGCGCCTTGCGAAATCGTTGGCGAACTCGTGGAAGATGTCGCGCGTCGGCCAGGTGGACTGGAATTTCCAGGTCACGGTCTGCGCACGGCTGACCTGTGGCATCGCCACGGTCGCGGCGCCCGCCACGGCGGCGCCGGCGAGGAACTTGCGCCGAGACGCGCGCGGGGTCGTCGAAGTCTTGTCCATCATGCTCTCCCGGAAACGGCGATGGCCTCATGGAACGGCGGGCCCGCCTTGTTGTTGGGCCGGTCGCACGCCGCGCCGGCCTCGGTCACATATTCATGGCGCACGCGACGGATTTCGCAAGGCTATCCCACGGTGCATTTCCGCTTGCCGGCGCGGTTCGGGTCGGCGGGCCGCGCCTTGCCCTTCACCCGCCGGTCACGCTCATGTGGCGCGCCACGGCCGTGGGCATGGCGGTGCGGCCGACCACGAAATCATGCCCCTTCGGCTTGCGGCTGATCGCTTCCTCGAGCGCGCGGTGGAGCGGCTCGTCGCTGTCGCTGGCGCGAATGACCGAGCGCAGGTCGGCTGCGTCGTCCTGGCCGAGGCACATGTAGAGCGTGCCGGTGCAGGTCAGGCGAACCCGGTTGCAGCTTTCGCAGAAATTGTGGGTGTGCGGCGTGATGAAGCCGACCAGCCCGCCGGTCTCCTTGACCCGCACATAGCGCGCCGGTCCGCCGGTTCGGTAGGGGTCGTCGACCAGGGTGAAGCGGTCCATCAGGCTCGCCCGCACCTGGTTGAGCGGCAGATACTGGTCGAGCCGCGCCGGCTCGATGTCGCCAAGCGGCATCACCTCGATGAAGGTGATGTCCATGTCCTCGCCATGGGCCCAGCGGATCAGCTCCTCGATCTCGCCCTCGTTGACGCCCTTGAGCGCCACCGCGTTGATCTTGATGCGCAGGCCCGCCGCCTTTGCCGCCGCGATGCCCTCCAGCACCTTTGCAAGATCGCCCCAGCGGGTCAGCCTGCGGAACAGGTCCGGCTTCAGCGTGTGGAGCGAGACGTTGATCCGGCGCACGCCGCAATCGCGCAGCTCCGCCGCGAAGCGAGCGAGCTGCGAGCCGTTGGTGGTGACGGTGAGCTCCTCCAGTCCGCCCGCGCCCAGCCGCGCGCCCAGCGACCGGAACAGGCTCATGATGTCGCGCCTGACCAGCGGCTCGCCGCCGGTGATGCGGATCTTGCGAGTCCCACGCGCGATGAAGGCGGCGGCGATGCGGTCAAGCTCCTCCAGCGTCAGAAGATCGCGCTTGGGCAGGAATGTCATGTCCTCGGACATGCAGTAGACGCAGCGGAAATCGCAGCGATCCGTTACCGAGATGCGGATGTACTCGATGGCGCGGCCGAAGGGATCGACCAGCTGGCCGCGCGCCGCGGCATCGTGCATCGCGATGGCTGGGGTCAGGGCATTCACAGGGTGCGTTCCGCCTTGTGGTTCGTGTTTTCGGGCGGCCGCCTGAACGGCTTGGCCTGCGCTGGCGCTTGCTGACGCGGCGCTCTAAATCGATCTCCAGATTGCCAAGCGCGCTGCGCCGGGTCAATCGCGGCGCAGGTGTGCGGGCGGCGAACGCAAGGATGGATCGCGCATGACGGGACAGCAGGTCTGGCCGACCGAAATCCGGCTGTCGAAGGACCGGCGCACGCTGACGGTCAGCTTCGAGGATGGCGGGGTCTATGCGCTGCCGGCGGAGTATCTCAGGGTCGAGAGCCCGTCAGCCGAGGTGCAGGGGCATGGACCGACCGAGAAGAAGATCATCCCCGGCAAGCGCAATGTGCAGATCCTTGCGGTGGAACCGGTCGGAAACTACGCCGTGAAGCTCGTCTTCGACGACATGCACGACACGGGCATCTTCGGCTGGGACCTGCTCGCCGCCATGGGGCGCGAGCACGACCAGCGTTGGCGGGCCTATCTCGATGCGCTGGAGGCGAAGGGTCTGTCGCGCGATCCGACCGTCCGGCGCGGCTGAATGCAAGGCGGCGCCACACGCCTTCGTGCCGCGCATCATGGCTTGCGCGCGTGCGGGCGGGAGCGTCGCCATTCCGTCATTTCAGGAAACACTTGGTCGGGAAACACTTGGTCGGTAAACACCTGGGCATGGATCCACGCTCTGCCGACGATCCCACGATGACGGCCGGTAGCATTTCTCCCTCGGCAGTGAAGTCGCGTTAAGCATCCGCGCAGGCTGAGCCATGAAGAACCTCGTGTTAATCTGCTTCCGGCATGGTGGCGGACAGTCATGGCTGGTGAGAGGGGCTCCGAGATGCAGGCGCGAGTCATGGAGGTTGACACGGTCGCTGCGGCGGGCTCGGGCGATCGGCGTGATCCGCGCCAGCCATCGGAGCGCATGATCGGTCGGATCGTCGCCTGCGACGGCGCGCGCGCCACCATTGCGACTTCGGCGATGAGCCTTGTCGGCACCAACGCCGATTTCTGGTCGATCGGCAAGCTGATCTCGATCAATCTCGGCGCGACACGCGTCATCGGGCTCGTCTACGAGATGTCGGCCATGCGCAATCTCTGGCACGAGGGCCTCGAGAACGAGATGCAGGTGCGAATCGAGCTGGTCGGCGAGATGGCGGACAGGGCCGACGGCACCATCGAGTTCCGGCGCGGAATCACCGTCTATCCGCATCTCGGCGCGATCGCGCACCGCATCCGGATCAGCGATCTGATCGCCATCCATGACCTGTCCGGCCGTCCCGGCATCGAGGTGGGCTGGCTGTCGCAGGATGCCACCGTTCCGGCCATGGTCAGCGTCGAGGATATGCTGCGCTGCCATTTCGCGGTGGTGGGCACCACCGGCGTGGGCAAGTCCAGCGCCGTGTCGCTGCTGGTGCGCGAATCGGTGATGAAGAAGCCGACGCTGCGCGCGCTGATCCTCGATCCGCACAACGAATACGCCCATGCCTTCAAGGGCGTCTCGATCACGCTCGACGCCTCGACGCTCGAACTGCCCTACTGGATGTTCACGCTGGAGGAGATGAGCGACGTCGTCTTCCGCGGTCGCGAGGCCGTGCAGGAGGAGGTCGACATCCTGCGCGAGATCATCGCCACGGCGAAGGGTCGTTACCGTGTCTCCAGCGAGCCGAGCGCTTCGTCCAGCCTCATCCGCCGCCCGCTGGACGTCTGCAATTTCTCGGCCGACACGCCCGTCCCCTATCGCTGGGCCGACCTGTTCAGGCTGATCGACGAGCATCTGGGACTTCTGGAGCCCCGGCACAGCCGCTACCATCTGCGCACGCTGAAGAGCCGGCTGGACAGCCTGTTCACCGATATCCGCTATCGGTTCATGTTCGCGCGCTCGACGGTGGACGACAGTCTCGACCGCGTCATCAGCACGCTGTTCCGCATTCCCGACGAGGGCAAGCCGATCACGGTGCTGCAGCTGGCCGGCATTCCGTCGGATGTGGTGAATGCGGTGGTCTCCGTGCTGGCGCGACTCGCCTTCGACGTGGCAGCGTGGAGCGGGCCCGGCTTCGAGGTGCTGCTGTTGTGCGAGGAGGCGCATCGCTACGTCCCGGCGGACCGCGCCCTCGGCTTCGCGCCGACCCGTGCCGCCATTGCCCGCATCGCCAAGGAGGGCCGCAAATACGGCGCCTATGTCGGCATCGTCACGCAGCGACCCGGTGAGCTTGATCCCACCATCCTGTCGCAGTGCTCGACGGTGTTCGCGATGCGGCTGGGCAACACGCGCGACCAGGAGATCATCCGCGCCGCGATCGCCGACTCGTCGGCGAGCACGATCGCCTTCCTGTCCTCGATCGCGAACCGCGAGGCGATCGCCTTCGGGGAGGGCGTGCCGACCCCGATGCGGATCACCTTCCGCCGCCAGGAACGCCACGAGCTGCCGCAAGCCGACACCGCCAGCAAGAGCCGCGAGGAGAACGATGTCAGCCTGCGCGAGATCATCGGCCGCATGCGCGGCCAGCATGACGGGATGGAGTCCCGACCTTCGTTTTGAGCATTCAGCCCAGGCGGGTCGGTGGGGTGGAGCCGGCGCCGTGTTGCCCTCCGCCGGCGCGGGGACATGCAGGGGCCGGCGTCTCCGCCGGCCCTGTCGCATGGTGCGAAGCTTCTGCTGCGATCAGCGCAGGACCACGACCTTGGCGCCGACGCGGGTGCGCTCGTAGAGGTCGATCACATCCTCGTTGAGCATGCGGATGCAGCCCGACGACACCGCCTGGCCGATCGTCTCCGGCTCGTTCGAGCCGTGGATGCGATACAGCGACGTGCCGAGATAGAGCGCGCGCGCGCCCATCGGATTGTCCGGGCCGCCGGGCATGAAGCGCGGCAGGTCCGGACGGCGGCGCAGCATCTGGGCCGGGGGCGTCCAGCTCGGCCATTCGGCCTTGCGCGTCACGGTCTTGGTGCCGCTCCACTCGAAGCCGGGACGCCCGACGCCGACACCGTAGCGCACGGCCTGCGTTTTCGACAGGATGTAATAAAGGCGACGCTCGCGGGTGTCGACCAGGATGGTGCCCGGCGCGTAACGCGAGTTGTAGGTGACGACCTCGCGCGGAATGGCGGTCGCCTGCGCCTTGAAGCCATCCGGGTTGGCAAGCAGCGGCTGGCGAGTCAGCGGATCGATTTCGGCGACGGCAGGCATGGCGCAGAAGGCGCTGATGGCTGCGGCGAACGCCAGGATTGTGCGGCGCATGGAACGACCTCGGGCGGGCGACACGGTGAGCAGGCGAAGATGTGGGCCGTCGAAACGGGCAACAGCGTGTTTCGCTCCGGCACGACACCGGATTGTCCGATTTTGACCACAAATGCAATTCGCAGGAACCACATCACGCAGCCGTGTTATCGGCCTCGGGATTGGCGTTGCCTGCGCGCCACACCGGCAGGGGCAGGGTCTGCTCGCCAGCGCGACAGCGACACGCGGTGTCCGTGCTGCGCGTTCGGGCGCGTAGGACCGCGCCGGGCTTGGACGGCAAGGTACGTGGTGGGCATCCCGTGCGGCATCGCGCTTGACGCCCACCGGCGGCCGGCTTATCTCCGCCCCCTGATCGGGCGCGTAGCTCAGCGGCAGAGCACTCCCTTCACACGGGAGGGGTCACAGGTTCAATCCCTGTCGCGCCCACCATCGAACCGATGTCCGGTCTGATCGTCGTAGCCCGTCGCGGAGGCCGAGCAAGTGGGGCCTGATGGCGCCCGTCTTGCGCCGCCATTGCTGCCGGACGCGAGAGCGGGCCGGCAGATGCGCTCGATGCGGCACCGCGCCATCGCGCATGATGATGCGGCGACCTGTCGCCGGGGCTGTCCGAGGGGCTCGTGACCGAAAGTCTCGCTGCGATGCGTGTGCGGCATGGCTGAGCACCGGCTTGTTCTGACGGGCGGCGGACATGCTCATGTCCAGGTCATCCGGGCGCTGGCCGAGCGGCCCGAGCCGGGCCTGTCGGTGACGCTGGTCACGGATCGCCTGCTGACGCCGTATTCGGGCATGCTGCCAGGCCACATCGCCGGCTTCTACGGCGAGGCCGAGATGCATATCGACCTTGGCCGTCTGGCGCGCGTCGCGGGGGTGACGCTCGTTTCGGCTGCGGCCACCGGCATCGACCGGGCCGCCAGGCGGCTGACGATCGCCGATGGCCGGTCGCTGGCCTATGATACGCTGTCGCTCAACGTCGGCATCACCCCGGACCTCGCCGGGATGGCGGGGGCGGACAGCCACGGCATCGCGGTCAAGCCGATCAGCGGCTTCCTCGATCGGCTTGGCCGGCTGCTCGATGCGGCCCGGCAGCCGGACGGCCCGCGCCGGATCGCGCTGGTCGGCGGCGGCGCGGCTGGGGTCGAGCTCGCGCTGGCCCTGAGGGCCAGGTTGAGCCACCTCGACCCGGGCGGCCGGCCGTTCTCGATCGCCATCGCAGCCGGAAACGGCATCGTCGCAACGCTGAACCCGGGCGCAAGACGCCGCGTCCTCGCGGCCCTTGCCCGCCATGGGGTCAACGTTTTCGACGGGTTTCGAGTCGTCAAGATCGCGGCCGACGGCATCCGCGCCAGCGATGGGCGCTTCCTTGCGGCCGATGCCGTCCTGATCTCGACGTCAGCACGGGCGCCGGCCTGGCTTGCCGAATCGGGGCTTCCGGTCGATGCGTCTGGCTGCGTGCTCACCACGCCGGCGCTGACCTGCATCGACGACCCTTGCGTGTTTGCCGTGGGCGACTGCGCCACGGTGGCATCGGCGCCGAAGCCGAAGGCGGGCGTCTTCGCGGTCCGTCACGGCGCGGCGCTGACAGAGAACCTGCGACGCAGGGTCCGCGGCGAGCCGCTTGCATCGCACCGGTCCGACAGCCGCTTTCTGACGATCCTGATGACCGGAGACGGCTCCGCCATCGCCGCGCGCGGCGCCTGGTTCGCGGTCGAAGGGCGTTGGGTATGGCGCTGGAAAGACTGGATCGACCGCCGTTTCATGGCCCGCTTCTCGGAGTTTCGCCGCTGATCGGCCGCCCCGGCCGAAAAAGCGCATTTCGCTAAAATACGAGACAAATGCGCAAGCCGCTCGCAAGCGGCGTGGCGCTAGTCCGGTGATCGCGAACTACGCCCCAGGAGCGGGGCGCTGTCGCTCACAGGATGTGGCGAACCATGACTCTGCAGAACCAGTTCATTCTGGAGGCGCGCGCGCTTGTCGCCGACAAGGCTGCCGCTCTCACCAAGGCCCGCGCCGTCCACGACCAGGCGCGCGCCGAGTTCCGCGCGGCGGCCGCCGACAAGCGCGCCGCCGATGCCGAGGCGAACGCAGCGACCAAGGCCTTGCGCAAGGCAAGCAACGAGGAGGCGTCGGCCAGGAACGCTCTGGCGCGCGCCGAGCAGGCCGAAGCCCGCGCCGAGAAGCTGCTGGCGGATCGTGCCAAGCGCGCGGACGAGGCGAAGGCCCGTCTCGAGGCTGACAAGGCCGCCGCCGTGAAGGCGGGCGAGGCAGTCGCGGCCGCGAAATCCCTGCTGGACGAGCGCGCGAGCCTCGCCAAGCAGGCCCAGGCCGAGGCAAACGCAGCCCAGCAGGCCCGCGACGCAGCGATCGAGGCAAAGCGCGCGGCGGACGCTGCCGTGAAGGCGGCGAAGACGGCTGCCGAGCGCGCCGAGGCGCGCAAGGCGCAGGCCGAAGCCAATGCCGCGCTCAAGAAGGCAACCGACGCCTTCAACGCAGAGCACAAGGAAGCGCTGAAGGCCCTCAATGACCAGAAGGCGGCCGAACGCGCCCTTTCGAACGCCATGGCTGCCGAGAAGAAGGCGCTTGCGCGCCTCGAAGGCCGCGAAAAGGCGCTGGAGAAGGCGCTCGCCGACAAGGCCGCAGCCGAGAAGCTGGTGGCCGAGCGCGAGGCTGCCACCAAGGCCGCGGCCGAACGGCTCGACGATGCGACCGGAGCGCGCGAGAAGGCCGTGGCCCTGAAGGCCGAGAAGGACGCGGCTCAGGCGCTCAAGGCTGCCGCTCTCGCCGAAACCAAGGCGGCTCTCGACGCCGCCAAGGCCGGCGTCGTCGCCGCCGTTGCGGAGAAACACGCTGCTGACGTTGCGCTCAAGGCCGCGATCGAGGCGGCGAAGACGGCTCCGGCTGAACCGTCCGAAACCGGCAGCGGCTCAGACGACGCCGACCAGCCGGAGATCGTGGTCGGCACCGACGGGGCGGACGAGATCCATGCCGCCGCCACTGCCGGCCGTATCGAGGCCGGCGCGGGCAACGACTTCATCGTCTCGAACGCGAAGGGGGCCGCGGTGGATGGCGGGGAGGGCTTCGACACGCTGTCCTTCCTCGATCAGGGCGGCAATCTCGGTGTCCGGGTCGACCTCTCGGCCGGCACTGCGACGAACACCTTCGGCGCGACAGGCGCTGTCACGAACATCGAGCGCGTCATCGGCTCGTATTTCGACGACGTGCTGATTGCATCCGACAGCGGCAGCGTGCTGGAGGGCCATGACGGCAACGACCAGCTCACGGGCGGGGCCGGCAAGGACCTGCTCATGGGCGGCGGCGGCAACGACCTGATCCGGGGCGGCGCGGAAGCCGGCGCGGCGCGTGCGGGGCAGGGCGACACCCTGGTCGGCGGTCATGGCGACGACACGCTCGACGGCGGCGACGATCCTTACAATGTCGCCGATTACAGCCGCGACGGCGGCGACAGGGCCGTCTCCGTCAACATGGAGACCGGCTTCGTCGAGGACAGCTGGGGCACGATCGACACGCTGGTCAACATCGGCATCGTCCGCGGCACGTCCAAGAGCGACTGGATGAAGGGCGGCGCTGCCGATGTGATCTTCGACGGCCAGGATGGCGACGACATCCTGATCGGCGGCTCCGGCCTCAACGAGCTCTACGGCGCGGGCGGCAACGACACGCTCTACGGCGGCGAGCGCACGAACTTCCTCGAGGGCGGCGCCGGCGACGACGTGCTCAACCTCGGTCCCGGCTACAATGTGATCGCCTTCTACGGCTCCGACGGCTTCGATGTGGTCAACGGCTTCAAGGAGACGGATGCGATCCGCTTCTACAACAGCACGTTGAGCGCGGCCGAGATCGTCTCGCAGGCCAGCTATCACATGCACAGCGATGGTCGCGACGGCCTCATGGTCAGCTTCGGCGACACGCAGGTGTTCCTGGCCGGCGTGTATCAGCTCGGGGTGCAGCAGGTGCAGTTCTACGACGTCTGATCCCCGCCACGGGATCAGGACAGGCGGGCCGGGGGGCGACCTGCGGCCCGCTGCTGCGTTTCAGGCCGACAGGCGCGCGACGGCTTCGGGCAGCTCGTCGAAGTGCCGGATCACCAGATCCGGCTCCAGCGTCTCGATCGGAACATCCGTGTAGCCGAACGGCACGCAGATCACCGGCAGGCGCGCGTTGCGCGCGGTCATGATGTCGGTGCGGCTGTCGCCGATCATGATCGCGCGGGACGGATCGCCGCCGGCGGCCGCGACGGTCAGGGTGAGATGGCGCGCATCCGGCTTGAAGAAGGGGAAGGCGTCGCGCCCCTTCACGGCCGCGAAGCGCCCGGCGATGCCCAGCGCATCGAGCAGCAGTTCGCTGTGGCGTTGCGGCTTGTTGGTGCAGACGGCGAGCCGATGTCCGGCCTCTGCCAGCCGATCGAGAGCGGCGGTCACGCCCTCGAACAGATGCGAGCCGTCGGCGATGCGCCCGGCATAGATGGCGAGGAATTCGGCGAACAGCGCGTCGAGCCGCTGGGCTGTGAGCGCTCTGCCATGGACGGCGAAGCCACGCTCGATCAGCGCGCGCGCGCCTGCCCCGACAAGATCGCGGGCGCGCGATGTGGGCAAGGGCTCCAGCCCCTCTGCCGCCAGGATCGCGTTGAGCGTGCCGATGATGTCGGGCGCGGTCTCGGCCAGCGTGCCATCGAGATCGAAGACGATGGTGGGGGGCATGGTCATGGCGTCACGCCTCTAGCGGCGTCGACTGCCGCTGGCAATCGCGGCCGGCGGCCGCCTTTGGCCACTGGTCGGCTTTTGCAAGGGCGTTCCGGCAAAAGAAAGCGGCCGGGGCAGGCCCGGCCGCTCGACGGATCGCTGGTCTGTGCGCTCAGCGCTGCTTGACGATGATCGGCGTGAGCAGATCGCCCCAGAAGCCGCCCTCATGGTGGTGGCGGGCGGCGCGCTGCAACTCCACCGAAAGACCGGCATCGACAGCCTTCATCACCGAGGCGTTGAGGCGGTGCAGGTCGTTGGCGAGCATGCGGATGGCGGCCTTCTGCTCGTCATTCATGGTCGAGGCGAGGCTCTCGGCGCGTTCCTTGACGGGTGGCATGGGTCTTCTCCTCTTAAGCCCGGGTATGGGGGCCGGGGTCCAGGGACGGGGTGGAGCAGTGGGCAGTCGGGGGTATCAGCCCGACTGCCGACGGCTGTCGTCTCACTCCGCGGCGTGCAGCTTCGGAGCTTCCTTCTTGAACTGGTCGGCCTCGGTGGAGTCCGCCAGCGCGGTGGTGGAGGACTGGCCGCCGGTGATCGTCATGGCGACCTGGTCGAAGTATCCGGTGCCGACCTCGCGCTGGTGGCGCGTGGCGGTGAAGCCGCGCTCCTCCGCCGCAAACTCGCGCTGCTGCATCTCCGAATAGGCTGCCATGCCGCGTTCGCGGTAGCCATCGGCGAGGTCGAACATCGACAGATTGAGCGAGTGGAAGCCGGCCAGCGTCACGAACTGGAACTTGTAGCCCATGGCGCCCAGCTCGCGCTGGAACTTCGCGATGGTGGCGTCGTCGAGCTTCTTCTTCCAGTTGAAGGAAGGCGAGCAGTTGTAGGCGAGCAGCTTGTTCGGGAACTTCTTCTTGATGGCCTCGGCGAAGACGCGGGCGTCGTCGAGATCCGGGTGCGAGGTCTCCCACCAGAGCATGTCGGCCACCTCGGCGAAGGCAAGGCCGCGCTTGATGCAATGGGCGAGGCCGGTTCCCTCCTTCAGGCGGTAGAAGCCTTCCGGCGTGCGGCTGTCCGGGATGATGAACTCGCGGTCGCGCTCGTCCACATCCGAGGTGATGAGACGGGCAGATTCCGCGTCGGTGCGGGCGATGACGAGGGTCGGCACACCCATCACGTCGGCCGCGAGGCGGGCGGCGGTCAGGTTGCGCTCATGTGCGGAGGTCGGGATCAGCACCTTGCCGCCCAGATGGCCGCACTTCTTCTCGGACGCGAGCTGGTCCTCGAAGTGCACGCCGGAGGCTCCGGCCTCGATGAAGGCCTTCATGATCTCGAAGGCGTTCAGCGGGCCGCCGAAGCCGGCTTCCGCATCGGCCACGATGGGCGCGAACCAGTCGCGCTTGGCGCCGCCCTCGGCATGCTCGATCTGGTCGGCGCGCTGCAGCGTGCGGTTGATGCGGCGGCACAGCTCGGGCGCGGCGTTGGCCGGGTAGAGCGACTGGTCGGGATACATTGCCGAGGCGGTGTTCGCATCGGCCGCGACCTGCCAGCCGGAGAGGTAGATCGCCTTCAGGCCCGCGCGGACCTGCTGCATCGCCTGGTTTCCGGTCATGGCGCCGAGCGTGTTCACATAGGGCTCGGTGTGAAGCAGATGCCACAGCTTGTTGGCGCCGCGCTCGGCCAGCGTGTAGGCGATCGGGAAGGAGCCGCGCAGCTTCAGCACGTCCTCGGGGGTGTAGGGGCGACGGATTCCGTCGTAGCGGCCTTCCGGCGCGGAGGGGACGATGTCCTTGAAGGTGAGCGCGCTCATCGCTGCAGTTCCTTGTTATGTTTCGACAGGAGTTTTACAACTTTGGTCTGATCCGCACGGGCTGTAGACCCGACCGCCGCGAAAACCGTGCGCGGACAGTCATGCAGAGACATGTCCGAAACAAGTCGGACTTTTTCAGCCGAAGGTGAAAATGATAAATACGCACATTTGTAAAAATGTTGATTTGTAAAATCATGTGTGTATCATGCGAGGGCCGGGTGGCGTCCCTGCGGCCGCCCGGGGCGAGGCATGGCGGAGGCCGGCGAACGCGATGTCGGATGAGTCCGGGCGGAAGATCCTGGCGGGTGCGCGGCTGAGGCGCCTGCGGCGCGAGCTCAACCTGTCGCAGACGGCGATGGCAGGCGAGCTCGGCATTTCGGTGTCGTATCTCAACCTGATGGAGCGCAACCAGCGGCCGGTGACGGCGCAGGTGCTGATCCGGCTGGCGGAGGTCTATGACGTCGATCCGCGCTCCTTCGCGCGCGAGGAGGAGCAGCGGCTGGCGGGTGAGCTGGAGGAGATCTTCGCCGACCCGCTGTTTCGCGCCACGCCGGTTCCGCGCAACGAACTGCGCGAGGTGGCTGATTCCGCGCCGTCGCTGACGCTGGCGATCCAGCAGCTTTACCGCGCGCTGGTCGAGACGAGGGAGCGGGCGCTGGCAGGCGGCGGGCTCACCGACAGCGACCGGGGCGAGGGCGCCCAGCCGGGCCGCGAGGACAGCGTCGAGCGCGTGCGCGACTTCCTGCATGCGGCCAACAATCATTTTCCCGAACTCGAGGAGCTCGCCGAACGGATCGCCGGCGAACTGCAGGCGACCGGCCACGAGACATTCTTCGCGCTGAGCGAGCGGCTGCGCGAGAAGCACGGGCTGCGGGTGCAGATCCTGCCTGTAGAGGTGATGAGCCAGGCGCTGCGCCGGTTCGACCGTCACCGCCGGCGCATCATGATCTCGGAGCTGATGGAGCCGTCGGGCCGCACCTTCCAGGTCGCCTATCAGCTCGGCTTCGCCGAGGCGCTCGAGGTGATCGACGCCATTGCCGCGCGGCTTGACCCCACGCAGGGGCCGGCGCGGCGGCTGGCGCGGATCACGCTCGGCAACTACTTCGCCGCCGCCCTGATGATGCCCTATGGCCGCTTCCTGCAGGCGGCGGAGCAGCTCGAATACGACGTCGATGTGCTTGCGGCGCGCTTCTCGGCCAGCTTCGAGCAGGTGGCGCACCGGCTCACCACGCTGGCGCGGCCGACCGCGCGGGGCGTGCCGTTCTTCCTCGTTCGCGTGGATACGGCGGGCAACGTGTCGAAGCGGTTCTCGTCGGGCTCGTTCCCGTTCTCGCGCTTCGGCGGCACCTGTCCGCGCTGGAACCTGCACAACACCTTTCGCGCGCCAGGCCGGGTGCAGATCCAGATTGTCGAGCTTCCCGACGGTGCGCGCTGGTTCTCGATCGCCCGTACGGTGCGCCGCGGCGCAACACCCTGGGGCGAGCCCGAGCCGCAGTTCGCCATCGGGCTGGGCTGCGAACTCAAATACGCCAGCCGGCTGGTCTATTCGCGCGGGCTCGACCTCAAGACCTACGAGCCGACGCCGATCGGCATCAACTGCCGGCTGTGCGAGCGTCCCAACTGCTCGCAGCGCGCCGCGCCGCCGCTGATGCGCGCGTTGCAGGTCGATGAAAGCGTGCGTGGCGTGAGCCCCTTCGAATTCGAGGCGTGAGGCGTCGGGATGCGCCCGTCTGCTGCGGCCCGATGCTTCCCGTCGCCGCGCCGTCGCGTTCCGACCCGGTCGGTGAACATCGTCATGGCGCCGTCGCCGGTGCGGGTTTCCGGCAGATCGACCGCTTGCCGGCCGACGCTCCGGCGATGCATCCTTGGTCCATGAAACCACATTCGCCAAACCATCCGCCGCCCGCCGACGCCGACGCCCGCCGCGCGCGGCCGGTCGTCATCTGCTATCCCGTCGAGGCGCTGCCGAAGCCCGATCTCGCCGCCTATCACGCTGCGCGCGCGGGCGCCGCGCTGGTCGGGAGCGTGGTCGCGCCGCCACGCGAGGCTTGCGGGTTCGCAGCCCAGGCGGGCGACTTCGTGCGCATCGTCTCGGTCGAGGGGCCGCAGGTCGGCGACCTGAACCTGTGGGCGGCGGATGACCTTTCCGAACGCTTCTTCTCCGGCAAGACGCGGGCGCTGCACGGAACGCATGTCTCGACCGGGGACAGGCTGTGGTCGAACCTGCCCCATCTGAGACCCATGGCGACGATCACCGCCGACACGCTCGACTGGTATGCCTTCGACTCCGATGGTTGCTCGGTGCATGACGTGATCGGCACGCGCTGCGACCCCTACACCCACCGGCTGCTCTCCGGCGGCGACTATCACCGCTGCTGCCACTCCAACCTGACGCGTGCGCTGGCGACGGCAAGGGGCCTGAGCCTGGCCGAGGCCGAGCTGCATGTGCATGACGTGCTCAACGTCTTCATGTGCACCGGCTTCACCCGCGACACCGGGCAATACGTCATGAAGGCAAGCCCCGTTCGCCCCGGCGACTATCTGGAGTTCTTCGCCGAGATCGACCTGATCGGCGCGCTGTCGGCCTGTCCGGGCGGCGATTGCGGCGCCGAACACTCCAGCGACGCGGCGCGGTGCCATCCGCTCAAGGTCGAGATCTGGCGCCCCGCATCCTTGCCGGCCGGCTGGACGCCACCGGCGCGCAACGGCTATCGGCATCCGGTGGGGTGAGCCTGCACCACCGGCCTTGGAAGATGGCCGGAGCTGTCGCGTTGCGTTGACATCGTGGGTGTCATAACCGTTGCCGGACGCTCCGCCGAGAGACGGTGCAGCAAGAGGCGCACGGCGCAGCCGTGACGACGACGGCAACGATCCTGCCGGATCTGTCGCCCGATCCTGACCGTCCGCCAGCGCTGCGGCCTCTGTCGCCTGCGCTGTCGCTCATGCGCGTTCTGGCGCAGAAGTCGGGCAGCCTGCTCATCAACGATCCCGAGCCGGTGCGCGCCATCCTCGCCAACCCGCTCGGCCTCTTCCCGGGAACAACCTGATGGTCGGCGTGCAGCAGCCGCTGGTCGGCAACGCCATCGTCGTCTCGGACGGTGCGGCATGGAGGCGCCAGCGGGCAATTGACGAGCCCGCCTTCTCGCACAGGGGCGTTCCGCGCGCCTTGCGCCGCATGGCGGAAGCGATCGAGCTCGAGGAGGCTCGCCTGGAGGGGCTGGCGCGGGCGCCGGAGAGCGTGCGGCTGACCAGGCGCCCGGCGTCGGACATCAAGGTCAGGGTGCGGTTGCGACGCTGATGATGGCCGGCGGCGCATGGCGCGGTCGGCACCGCGTGCCTATGTTGTGCTCCGACAGCCGGAGCCTTCCCTCTTGCTCGTGATCAGACCCGCCATGCCGGACGATCTGCCTGCGCTCGCCGCGCTGGTCGACCGCGCCATCCGCATCGGCAACGCCACCGACTACAGCGCGCACGAGCTGGTGGGCGTGCTGGCGGATTACAGCTTCGCGGCGCTCAAGCGAAGGCTGGTCCGGGCGCATCTGTTCGTCGTGGCGCAGCCCCTGTGCCCGGAAGGCAAGCCTGCCGGGCTTGCCGGCACGCTGATCGCCATGCGCGTGCGGCGGGCTGGCGCGCCCGATGCGGCCACCATCGAGGGGTTGTTCGTCGATCCGCCGCATCAGGGCATGGGCATCGGGCAGGCGTTGCTGGACCATCTGCTCGAACGGGCCGAGCAGCGCGGCATCTCGCGCATCGGCGTCGCCGCCTCGCTGACGGCGGAGGGTTTCTACAGCCGGCAGGGTTTCACCCGCATCGGGCTTGGCCGCAGCCTGTCGAATGCGGAGATCGTGCTGATGGAGCGGATCGTGTGACGCTGTTTGCCGGCTGGCGGGGCTTGTCTCGGCAGGGCTGGTTGAGTCACAAGCCGGTCCATGCGCAGCGCGGATGTCGATATCCTCATCGTGCCGGGCCTGTCGGGCTCGGGCCCGGACCACTGGCAGAGCCGCTGGGAAGCGAAGCTCAGCACGGCCCGGCGCGTCGAGCAGCACGACTGGGAGCGGCCGGCGCGGGGCGCCTGGGCGGGCCGGCTGGCCGAGGCTGCGCGCCAGTCTGCGCGCCCCGTCGTGCTTGTCGCGCACAGCGCGGGGTGCAGCACGGTCGGGCACGCCGTGGCGGACGGGCTGTTCGAGCCGGGCCGTGTCGTCGGTGCATTCCTGGTGGCGCCGGCATCGGAGCGGGTGCTGCACGGGATGGCGGCCGTTCCGGCCGACTTCGCGCGCCATGCGCGGGACAGGCTGCCGTTTCGCAGCGTGGTGGTCGGCAGTGAGAGTGATCCCTACTGCACTGTCGACGAGGCGCAGGAGCTGGCCGGGGCATGGGGCGCGGACTTCGCCAATGCGGGCGATGCGGGCCATCTCAATGTCGCGTCGGGCCATGGACCCTGGCCGGAGGGTCTGATGCGTTTCGCGGGCTTCATGCGCAGCCTCGGCTGAGCCTGCGCGATCCGTTCAGAGAAGGAACCAAGCGCCTGCGAGGTTGAGTCAACATGCTGCCAGGCTGAATCAGCTGTCCGGTCGAAAGCTCCGTGATGTCGCGTCAAGTGAGCTGAAGCGGAAGCTGGGGCTAGGTCTCAGCCCAGTCCAAGCCAAGCCACGAACAGATCGAGCAGCACATGCCCGCAGGCCAGGCTCCAGAACCCGGCGATGATGGTGGCCAGCATGACGAAATGGATCGGCCGGCCCTCCATGGCGCGGCCGCGCACGGTGTTGCGGATGATCAGGAAGGGCGCGGCGAAAACCACCATCGGCACGCTCGCCACCGCCACCAGCCCGCCGGCCTGAAGCAGGTGGAAGCTGGCGCGGCGCTGGGTGAACAGCTCGAACGCGCTGGCCACCAGCCCGGCGAAGACGAACCCGACGGCCAGCGCCTTGAAGCTCTGGATCGATTCCGGGGTCAACTCCATCACTCGGCTCCCGGGTCGCTGGTCACAACACCTAACGCCCCGTTATCGCGCATGCTTAAGCAGACGTTAAGCGACCCATGCTGACATGGTTAAGATCGCAGCAGAGCCGATATCGCCGTTCGCCGTCATGACCGCACAGAACGCCCATGCCCGCGCGGTTGCGCCCGTGCGCCGCACCAACCTGCCGCGCCTGCACACCGTGCCGATACCCAGCGCGGACGGCCTGATCTGGGGCACGCTGGGCGTTCTTGCCGTGCTCGCCGTGGGCGGGGTCAGCGCCGGGCTGTGGTGGGTCCGCCAGCCGCCGCGCGAGGCGCCGGTGATGGAGATGCGGGTCGGTTCGGAATGGGTGGCGATCGAGCCGGCCTATCGCGGGCCGCTGGTGACGGATCTGGGGCGCGAGGTCGGCCTTGCGCGCCTGCGCGTCACCTGGCCGTCGCTCGAACCGGCTTCGCCGGGCGCGCCCGCCGATGTTCACATCACGCTCGGGCCGGCCGATCCCGCCACGGATCCGCAGGCTCGTTTCGCCCAGCTGGCCCGGTTCCTCGGACCCGGCGCCTGGTCAAATCCCGGCGGGCTTGTGGTGCGCAGCTTCAAGAAGGGCACGCCCTACGAGGCGGACGAACTCTACATGTCGGTTCCGGACGGACGCGATTTCTTCGCGCGCTGCGCCGCCGAGGTCAGGCCCGGCCTGCCCGACGAGGGCTGCTTCACGCTCATCAAGCATGGTCCCTTCGACATCCATCTGCGCTTTCCGCGCGAGGCGCTGACGCAATGGCAGGAGCTCGACCGTCGCGTGCGCGCGCTGGTCGACGCCAAGCGGCGGCCCGGCTGATCGCTCGCCGCCTTCGCCTCAGGCCGCGCCTGCTTTGGGGAGAAGCCCGGCGATGACCAGTTCGGCCGTGGCCGGCGACAGCGCCATCGGGATGTCGTAGACCAAAGCGAGACGCGTCAGCGCCTTGACGTCGACATCGTGCGGGTGCGGCGAAAGCGGGTCGACGAAGAAAATGAGCGCCCCGATGCGTCCTTCCGCGATCATGGCTCCGATCTGCTGGTCGCCGCCGAGCGGGCCGGACTTGACGCGTGTCAGCCGCAGTTCGGGACAGGCTTCGAGGATCCGACCGCCCGTCGTGCCGGTGGCCACCAACGGCATGTCGGCGAGTTCGGCGCGATGACGCTCGACCCAGGCCACCAGCGCAGCCTTGCGGTCGTCATGCGCCACAAGCGCGATGGCAGCAGCCGAAGCCGTCATGGCAGGGGTCGCGGGATGGCTCAATCCTCGAGATCGACGTCGAGGATGGCCATGGTGAAGTTGAACGACCGGTCGCCGTCCTCGTCGTCGACATGGATCACCCCGACGAACTCGTCGCCGATATAGACTTCCGCGGAGTCGGTCTTCTTCGGGCGCGCCTTCACGGAAATGCCGTGATTGGAGAAGGTGCGGCGCATGAAGCGCTCGAGCTTGGCGAGTTCGGTCTTGTCCACGGTCGAATCCGGTCCGGTAGGAGGAGTGTCTGGCAAGACCGATGGCATGCGAGGCGGGCGAGGGCAAGACGATCGGGGAGAACCGTGCTGCCCTCCGATGAGCCGCGCGGCGGCATCCGTGGCTCAAGTCCGTTCTGTTTTCGTCAGGCGGCGAGCCATTCTATCGCTCAAGGTCGGCCAGCAACTGATCCATCGCCCGGGCCGGCTCGGGGCAACCAGCCTCGCCCACGACGCGGGCGGGCACGCCGGCGACCGTCACCGCGCTCGGCACGGCGTGCAGCACGACCGAACCGGCCGCGATGCGCGCGCAACTGCCGATCTCGATATTGCCGAGGATCTTGGCGCCGGCGCCGATCATCACGCCGGAACCGACCTTGGGATGGCGGTCGCCGCTTTCCTTGCCCGTTCCGCCCAGCGTGACGTCGTGCAGCATGGAGACATTGTCGCCAATGGAGGCTGTCTGGCCGACCACGAGGCCGGTGGCATGATCGAGGAACAGCCCGCGCCCGATCCGCGCAGCCGGGTGAATGTCGGTCTGGAACACTTCCGAGGCACGCGCCTGCAGGTAGAGCGCGAAATCGACGCGGCCCTTCTGCCACAGCCAGTGCGCCAGACGATGCGTCTGGATGGCGTGGAAGCCCTTGAAGTAGAGCACCGGCTCGATGAACCGGCGGCAGGCCGGATCGCGATCGACCACCGCGGCCAGATCGGCGCGAAACGCATCCGACAGGGCCGGACTCTCGGCGAGCGCCTGGTGGAACGCCTGGGCGATCAGGTCGGCCGGCATGACGGCGTGGCCCAGTCGTGCTGCCACGCGCTGCACGATGGCGCAGTCCAGGCTGGGCTGGTTGAGCACGCTCGACAGCACGAAGCCCGCCAGTGACGGCTCGTCCGCAACGATCCGCTCGGCCTCCTGACGGACCCGGCTCCAGACGGGATCGAGCGTCTCGATGATGGGGGCTGGGCCTTCCGCCTTGCGCTGTGTGGGAGCCATGTCAAACCCCTTCTTGCGGCGCGCCTTTCAACCGCGCGATGTTTCAGACGCACGCACGGCCCCTGACGCGCTGCAGGGCGTGTCGGGAAGCGTCCGTCGGCATCGTGTGTCAGATGAGGCCTGCACGCAATCCGATCAAGCGCGATCCGAACAGGGGCGGGACTCCGCGCGGCCTCGAGGGCGATCACGGTCCCGTGCTGTGCTGACACAGCCACTAGGCGGGTCCGCACGCGATGGGCTATCAGGCGGGCATGGTCGAAGTCGGATTTCTCGCCGCTCTGGTCGCAGGGGTGCTCTCCTTCCTGAGCCCCTGCGTGCTGCCGCTGGTGCCGCCCTATCTGTGCTATCTGGCCGGCGCCTCGGTGGAGGAGCTGACGCAGGAGGGCGCCGATACCCGCGCCGCGCGCCGCGACGTGATGCTGTCGGCGGTTGCATTCGTGGGCGGATTCTCGACCGTGTTTGTGCTGCTGGGGGCGACTGCGAGCGTGCTCGGGCAGCTGCTTCGCCAGCACCTGTGGATGCTGTCCTGGGCGGCCGGCGCGGCCATCATCGTCATGGGCCTGCATTTCCTCGGCGTGTTCCGGCTCTCGCTGCTCTACCGCGAGAAGCGGATGGAGGTGTCGGCGCCGGCTGGGCCGGGCGGCGCCTATCTCATGGGCCTTGCCTTCGCCTTCGGCTGGACGCCGTGCATCGGGCCGATTCTCGCCGCGATCCTTGCCGTTGCCGGCTCGTCGGACACGCTCGAGCGCGGCATGGCGCTGCTGGCGGTCTATTCGCTCGGGCTCGGCGTGCCGTTCCTGATCGCGGCCTACGGCATCGAGCGTTTCATCAGCGCGGCGCAGGGCCTCAAGCGCCATTTCCGCAGCATCGAGATCGCGATGGGCACGCTGCTGGTCGTCACCGGCATCGCGTTCCTGACCGGAGGCATGGAGATGTTGGCGTTCTGGATGCTCGAGACATTCCCGGCGCTGGCCACGCTGGGCTGACGATCGGCGCCGGCACATCGGCCGGGCCCTTGTGCGGGTGGTGCGGCCGCGAGGAATGCCTGCAACGGCGGGCATCCCGGAGATCCGTTTGCTGGCCGCTCGAGACAACGACGAAGCCCGCCCGGAGAGATCCGGGCGGGCTCGTCTTGCTGGGGGCAAGGTCGAGGATCAGTTCTCGACGTAGGTGACCTTGCCGTCGGCGCCCTTCTTCCAGGTGTACATGGCGTAGTCCGGCCGGGTGATGTCGCCCTTCTTGTCGAAGCTGAGCTCGCCGATGACGGTCTTGAACTTTGCGCCCGAGCGCATGAACTCGGCGACCTTCTTGGGGTCGAGCGACTTCGCGCCCTCCGCCGCCTGCTTCACGACCTCAAGCGCGGCGTAGGAGTAGAGCGTGTAGGCTTCCGGATTGAAGTTCTTGGCGCGGAACTTGGCCACCACGGCAGCCGCCTCGGGGCGCTTGCGCGGATCCGGCGGGAAGGTCATCAGCGTGCCTTCGGCGCCCGGGCCGGCGATCGAGGCGTATTCGTCAGAGGCAATGCCATCGCCGGACATCAGCACCGTGCGCAGGCCCTGGTCGCGCATCTGGCGCACGATCAGGCCGCCTTCGGTGTGCAGGCCGCCCCAGTAGAGCACGTCGGCATTGGCCGCCT
>CAZDUL010000056.1:0-11925 GCA_964508635.1 uncultured Allobosea sp.
CGCGGCGCGGCCGGGCGCGTGTTGCGCAAACCCGGGCGGGCGCCTGAGGGATTGGCTGCGGCCGCGTCTCCGGCGCGCGCCTGCACGAAGCTGGCCAACGGCCGATCTGTGCGGGCCTGACCGCGCGCGATGGCCGTGACGAGGATCACACCTGCGGCGATCGTCATCAGCCACCAGGCCCGCAGAGCCGCAAGTCCGGCGAAACCGAAGGTCAGCGCCGCGAGATAGGCCGCCACGGCGCCGGCCTGCATCAGCGGCGACAATACCCTGACCGCACGCAGGGCAAACCAGATCGTCGCGGCGAAGGCGAGCGCACCGACGACACCCAGCCCATGCCACAGATCCACGAGGACAGAGGCCGAGGCGGGGCCCAGAGGCGACAGCGGAAGCGGGGCGGCGAAGCCATGGCCCGTCACCAGCCTCACCGGATCGGACAGCAGCAGCCGGGATAACGCTTCGGTTTCCGCCGCCAGCGGCGACGACGAGCCGAACAACGCCGAGAGGATCATGGCGATGAGGCCCGGAAGCAAAGGCCCCGCAATCACCAGCGCCGCAGCCATGGCGGCAATGGCGGTGACGGCTCTCTCGCGCCAGGCGAGCGTCGCAAGGAAGCCCAGCACAGCCACCCCGAATGTCAGGACCAGCACGGGCGCAGCCGACAGCGCGACGGCGATGGCCAGACTGGACAGGAGCGCCACCGCGCCCTTGGTGCGGCCGCGCAGCAGCAGCCATGCAGTGATCGGCGCAGCAAGCACAAGCAGCAGCGCCAGCGCCCGCACCAGCACCACACGATCCTGCTCGTCCTCGCTCCAGCCGTCGACCAGAGCGAGCGCCGCCGCCAGCGCGGCGGCCGCGCCGATGCCGATGGCGACAGCATTGAGATTGGCGGCGCGGGTGCGCTCGGGCAGCGCGGCGATGCCGGCGAGCCCCAACCCGAGCGCCAGCGCCATGTTCAGCGCGCGATCAAGCCCGACCGAGGCTCCCGCGCTCCAGGTCAGGGACAGAAGCGTCCAGAAGACGAGAAGCGCCAGCGCGAGCGTGGTGGCCTTGAGGCTGCGCCGGCGCAGCGACCGTGCGAAACGCTCCGGCTCGTTGAGCGTGGCGGCGATCACCAGCAGGGCAACCCCGATCGGCGCAAGCACGACCGCGGCCCGCCGCGACAACAGCGCGGTGACGGGCAGCGCCACGCCGAGCGTGAGAAACCCGAGCCTCTGCAGCAACAGCGCCGAGTCGCGCGCCGGATCAAGCTGCCTCGCGGTGCGCGTGTTGTCCCCCATGTCGCGTCCGGTGCGCTCCGTTCTGCTCGGTCCGATGCTTCGATGGACCCGCCACAATCTAGACACACCCGGTGCCGGCTGTCTGTGGGGCGCACGCAACACTTGCCGGCCGAGGCTCCTGGCCGCACAGACACGGCCATCGGCCCTCTCTTGTCCCTCTGCAACCGGCCGTCCGGCCCACGTCACTCTTGGCGAGCCCGGCATCTGGCCTATGGTGCATGCTGGAAACGGAACAGGATCCGACCATGACTGCCACGGATGAGGCCTCGACGAGCTATCTGGTCCGCCCGAACCCGGACGATCCGGCCCTTTCGGCCACCGTCACAGGGATCGACCACACCGGGGCGATGGTGGAAACGCGCGTCATCCACGAGAAGCCGCTGACGCTGTATCTGAACGCGCAGGAGATCGTCACGATGATGACGATCGGCGACCATCCGGAAGAACTCGCCATCGGCTACCTGCTCAATCAGGGCATGCTGAAGCCGGGCGACGCCGTAACGGGAGTCGAAGTCGACGACGAACTCGGCGTGGTGGTGGTGCGGACCCCGGAAGCGACCAATTTCGAGGCGAAACTGAAGAAGCGAACCCAGACCTCCGGCTGCGCGCAGGGCACGACATTCGGCGACCTGATGGAGGTGATCGAGGGCATCAGCCTTCCGCAGGCAACGCTGAGGACCTCGTGGCTCTACAGGCTGACCCACGCCATCAACACCACGCCCTCGCTCTATCTGGAGGCGGGCGCGATCCACGGCTGCGTTCTGTGCCGGGAAGACAGGCCGCTGATCTACATGGAGGATGTCGGCCGGCACAACGCCATCGACAAGATCGCCGGCTACATGTTCCGCCATGACATCGCACCGGACGACAAGATTTTCTACACCACAGGGCGGCTGACCTCCGAAATGGTGATCAAGACCGTGCGCATGGGCATCCCGGTGCTGGTGTCGCGCTCGGGCTTCACCGCATGGGGCGTGGAGCTGGCGCGGCAGGCAGGCCTCACCCTGATCGGGCGGGCGCGCGGAAAGCGCTTTCTCGCGCTGTCGGGCACCGAGCGGATCGTCTTCGATCAGGATCTTGCCTTTGTGGAGGAGGAGAGCGCGAGGCACCGGCGCAAGGGGGCGGGCGATGACTGAGCGACGCGACGGCACGCGCCCGATGGGACTACTCCTCGCGGGTGGCCTCGCCCGGCGCATGGGAGGCGGAGACAAACCGCTGCGGACCATCGGCGGCGCGACCATCCTCACGCGCGTGATCGAGCGGCTGGCGCCGCAATGCGACGGGCTGGCGCTGAACGCCAACGGCGATCCGGGCCGTTTCGCCGCGTTCGGTCTGCCGGTGCTGGCCGATGGCGTCGAGGGGCATCCCGGTCCGCTCGCCGGCATCCTCGCGGGGCTGGAATGGGCGGCCGCGCATCGCCCCGACATCCGCCATGTCGTCAGCGTCGCCGCAGACACCCCGTTCATTCCCCGCGACCTCGTGCAGCGGCTTGTCGAAGCAGCTGCCGAGGCAGGCACGGCCCTCGCCTGCGCGGCATCCGGCGGCTGGACGCACCCGGTGATCGGGCTGTGGCCGGTGTCGATCGCGGGCGCACTGCGTGAGGCGCTCACGCTGGAGAACGAGCGCAAGATCGACCGGTTTACCGCCCGGTTCGGCTGCGCCAGCGCGGCCTGGCCGCACGAACCTGTCGACCCGTTCTTCAACGCGAACACGCCGGAGGATCTGGCCGAGGCGGAGCGGCTTCTGGCTACCTTCGATGGCGCTTGATCGGGATCGGCGCCCGCAATACAACATCGCAAAACAATGACATGCGGGGGGTGCCGCAACGAAGCCCGATCCCGCCGGAGGTAGTCCATGAAAGCATTTCTGGCCGCCGTCCTGTTCAGCGCTGCTGCCGCCTTCCTGTGGGCGAGCGTGCTTGACACCCAGCAGCGCGAAGCTGCTGCAGCCTTCTCCGCGCCGACAAGCGTGCGCCTCTGAGGCGCACCACCGCCCGGCTGCGCGCAGCGCCGACCTGCTGACCCCTATTCGATGACGATGCGCGGCCCCTTCCGGGCCGCCGCACCGCTCATCAATGCGTCCTTCACCTGCCGCGCGATGGCGAGATATGCCTTCGCATGCGGCCCGTCCGGTTCGGTTACGACGATCGGTCGCCCCGTATCCGACAATTCACGGATGGGCATGGCCAGCGGCACCTCGCCGAGGAACGGCACGCCGAGCCGCTGCGCCTCGCGCCGGGCGCCGCCATGGCCGAAGATGTCGTAGCGATTGCCCGTGTCGGGGGCGATGAAATAGCTCATGTTCTCGACGATGCCGAGGATCGGCACCTCCACGCGCCGGAACATGGCCACGCCCCGGCGCGCATCGAGCAGCGCCAGATCCTGAGGCGTCGACACGATCACCGCGCCGGACAACGGCGTCTGCTGCGCCATGGTCAGTTGCGCATCGCCCGTGCCCGGCGGCATGTCCACCACGAGAACGTCAAGCTCGCCCCAGGCGACCTCGCGCAGCATCTGCGTGATGGCGGAGATCACCATCGGACCGCGCCAGATCATCGGCGTCTCCTCATCGACGAGAAAGCCGATCGACATGACCTTGAGCCCGTAGCCCTCCATCGGCGCGAGCGTGCGCCCCTGAACCAGACGCGGCTTGCCGGTGATGCCGAAGATCTTCGGCACGGAGGGCCCATAGATGTCGGCGTCCATGATGCCGACCTTGAGGCCCAGCACCGCAAGTCCGACTGCGAGGTTCGCCGCGGTGGTGGACTTGCCGACACCTCCCTTGCCGCTTGCGACTGCAATGATGTGGGCGACGCCCGGCACGCCGGCAGCCTTGGGCGTCATGCCCCCCGGTCCGCCAGCGGCCTGCGCGCGGGCGGCCTGCGCGGCGGACGGCTTCGACGGCGCCTTGTCCGCTGTCAGCGCCACGAAGGCCTGGGTGACGCCGGGCAGGCCCCTGACGGCGCTCTCGGCCGCCGCACGCACGGGCTCCATCGCCTCAACCTCGGTCGGGTCGATGGCGATGGAGAACATCACCTTGCCGTCGTTGACAACGACGTCGCTGACGCGGCCCGACGCGGCAAGGCTTGCGCCGCTGGCCGGCAGCTTCACCAGTTCGAGGGCGCGCAGGACTTCGGACGCGGACAGACTCATGGCAGGCTCTTGCGTTGGACGCAGCGACGGTGCCCGAATACCGGCAATCAGGCCTTGCGGATGACGAAGACGAGCTTGCCGTCCGCATCCTCCCGCGCGTCGAGATGATCGCCGGTCTCGCGCAGCAGATTGGGAATGTCCAGCGCCGCCATCGGATCGGTGCAGACGACGCGCATCGCCGTGCCCGGCGCCGCGCTGCGCAGCGCCTTGCGGACGCGAAGCGCCGGCAGCGGGCATTTCAGTCCGGACAGGTCGAGATCCACCATATCTGGCGTGGACGCGGGTACAGTCATGACTGGCTCTGTCGACATACCGGGCAAGGCTAGGGCGCGCCCTCTGCCGAGGCAACCCGCAAAGCCCGAAAGGGCGGCCAAGGCGGACGTGCCGACGGCGGCAGGCTGCAGCGCGGGCTTGAAGCTAGCGACGCAGGCGCCAGCCATCCCATGGATGGGCGACAGGCTGGAACCCCATGGCCGGACCGTCACCGAAGAAACCGTCGCGCTCCAGGATGCGACTGCGGGCATTGGCCCAGTCGCTTTCACCACGCGATCCGGCCCTGGCAGCGATGGCGTGGCGAGGCTTGCCCTTGGTCGAGGCCACGCGTGCCTTGTCGGCCCGCCTGGCCTTGGCGAACTGGCTACCGGAATCGGGGGCGACACCGTGGATGGCGATCCGGGTGTTGCCCTTGCCGTGCTTCTGCACCAGCGCGAACAGGCGCGCGGCGTTGCCCGGCGCCAGCCGCACGCAGCCATGGGAGGCCGGGCGCCCAAGCTTGCCGACCTCGCCGGTGCCATGGATGGCAAAGCCGCCGCTGAAGAAGATCGCGTTCGGCATGGCCCCGCCATACTTGCGCGAAACCCAGCGTTTCTCGAGCCGTGTCGGCCGGAAGTTGCCGCGAATGGTGCGATAGCCCTCGCGCCCCGAGGATATGGCCCAGCTGTGCGTCTCTCCGTCAGACGTGGAGACGGTCATGCGCTGCGCGCCGAGGTCGACGCGGATGTCGAGCCGAGCCTCGGCCCGCGATGCAAGACCCAGCATGGCCAAGGCCACCAGCACGGCACCTGCAACACCACGCCACATCACGCACCTCTGCGATAGCGCCGTCACTGACATCGTCCAGCAAATCCCTCGAGGCTTGTCTTGTAAAGCGGAATGACGCGCCGTGGTTTCCGCTCCGTGATGGCTCGCAGCCCGACGGTCGAGGCACCCGGTCAGGTCGGCGGCGTGCCGTTCAGGGCCAGAACCTCGCCAGCCAGATAGAGCGAACCGCAGATCAGGATGCGCGGCGGCTGCCCCCAGTCCCTTCCGGCAATGGAGGCGATGGCATCCGGCACGGAGAGCGCCGCGCTCGCCGTCAACCCGACGCTGCGAGCCAGCTGCGCCACCTCGTCGGCCGGCCGCGCCGCCTGCTGTCCCTGAATCGGCACCGCGATGAGCTCGCGCGCCAACCCGGCGAAGGGCTTCAGCACGGCCGCGGTATCCTTGGTTCCGAGCATGCCGACGATCATCACCAGCGGGGCAGGGTTGCGATCGTGCAGATCGGCCATCGCTTCGGCCAGCACGCGCCCGCCATCGGCGTTGTGGCCGCCATCCAGCCACAGCTCCGCGCCGGCCGGGGCCTGTTCCGCCAACCGGCCCCGCGACAGCCGTTGCAAGCGGGCCGGCCATTCGGCGCGGGTCAGACCGGTCTCGAAGAAGCGGGCGTCGAGGTCATACCCGGCGGCCCGCAGCGCGGCTATCGCAGTGGCAGCATTGAGGAACTGGTGCCGTCCCGGCAGGCGCGGCACGGGCAGATCAAGCAGGCGATCCGTGTCCTGGTAGACAAGGCGGCCGGCCTCCTCATGCACCGTGAAGTCCTGCTTGCCGACCCTGATCGGATGCGCGCCGCGCCGTTCGGCTTCCGCCACCAGCACGGCGTCGGCTTCGGCGTAAGTCTGCGGCGCGATCACGGCCGGGCAGCCGCGCTTGAAGATGCCGGCCTTCTCCGCCGCGATCTTCGCGATGGTGTCGCCGAGATAGTCGGCATGGTCCATGCCGATCGAGGTGACGACCGCCGCAGCAGGACGTTGCACGACATTGGTGGCGTCGAGCCGCCCGCCGAGCCCGACCTCCAGCAACAAAACATCGGCCGGCTCCTGCGAAAACAGCAGGAATGCGGCGGCCGTGATGATCTCCCAGAAGGTGATCGGCTGGCCGCCATTGGCCTCCTCGCAGGCCTGCAGCGCCTTCAGCAGCCGCGCATCGTCCACCAGCACGCCGCCGCCCGGCTGGCCGAGACGGATGCGCTCGTTCAACCGGACCAGATGCGGCGAGGTGTCGACATGCACGCTCAGGCCCCGCGCCTCGAGGATGGCGCGCATGAAGGCGATGGTGGAACCCTTGCCGTTGGTGCCGGCGACGTGGATCACCGGCGGCAGGCGATGATGGGGGTTGTCCAGCGCGGCAAGCAGGCGCTCGATGCGTCCGAGCGACAGGTCGATGGCCTTGGGGTGAAGGGCCAGCAGCCGCGCGATCAGCGCATCGGAGGATAACCCGGTCATACCCGTCACCTGTTTCACGACCCGTCGGGAGGACCGGTCGGACCACCGCGCTCAGGCGGCCTGCTCGATCGCTTCGCGGGCGGGCTGCCTCGTCAGCAGACGGCACAGCCGCGCGATGGTGGCCTTCAGCTCGTGGCGGTGGACCACCATGTCGACCATACCGTGGTCGCGCAGATATTCCGCCCGCTGGAAGCCTTCGGGCAGCTTCTCGCGCACGGTCTGCTCGATCACCCGCGCGCCGGCGAAGCCGATAAGCGCGCCCGGCTCGGCAATCTGAATGTCGCGCAGCATGGCGTAGGATGCGGTCACCCCGCCCGTGGTGGGATTGGTCAGCACGACGATATAGGGCAGGCCCGCAGCCTTGAGCCTGCGCGTCGCCACAATGGTGCGCGGCAGCTGCATCAGCGACAGGATGCCCTCCTGCATGCGCGCACCACCCGACGCGGTGAACACGACATAGGGCGTGCCCTTCTCGATCGCGGTCTCTGCCCCCCTGATGAAGGCTTCGCCTGCAGCCGTGCCGAGAGAGCCGGCGATGAACTCGAACTCCTGCACGGCGATGGTCATCGGCTGGCCTTCCACGCGGCCGAAACCGATCTTGAACGCATCCTGCAGGCCGGTCTGGGCCCGCGCCTCGCGCAGGCGATCGATGTAACGCTTGGTGTCGCGGAATTTCAGCGGATCGACCGGAACCTCCGGCAGGGCGACGTCGAGCCACTTGCCCTCGTCGAACATCAGTTTCAGCCGGTCAGCCGACTTGACCTTGAGATGGTGGTTCGAGCCGGGGATCACCCACTGGTTCGCCTCGACATCCTTGTGAAAGACGAGCTGGCCCGAATCCGGACACTTGATCCAGAGATTGTCGGGCGTCTCGCGCTTGAATAACGTCTTGATGCGCGGGAGCACGCCATCGGAAATCCAGTTCATCGCTTCGTGTCCTCGCCTCGGCGCCGGCGGCGCGCGGTCTGCCGCGACGGCATGTGGGAGCGGCCATCCGGCCGCGTCAAGGTTGCGGTCTTTCGCCTCGATGTCAGGCGGCCTTGCGCGCGGCGCGCACGCCTCCGGCCAGTTCCGCCACCAACGTTGTCACAGCCTCGACGGTGCCCGTTGTGGCGCGGCCTTGCGGATCGCGCGAGGCGCGCACCCGCTCCACCAGGGCCGATCCGACGACGACGCCATCGGCGCCAGCCGCGATGGCAGCCGCATCGGCCGCCGTCTTGACGCCGAAGCCGACAGCGACCGGCAGCGCCGTGTGGCGCTTGATGCGCGCCACCGCCTCGGCGACCGCGCCGTAGTTGGCGATCACGCCGCCGGTGATGCCGGTCATCGAGACATAGTAGACGAAGCCGGAGGTGTTCTGCAGCACCCGTGGCAGACGCTTGTCATCCGTGGTCGGCGTCGCGAGGCGGATGAAGTTCAGGCCCGCGGCCAGCGCAGGCAGGCACAGCTCCGCATCCTCCTCCGGCGGCAGATCGACCACGATCAGCCCGTCGACGCCCGCGTCCTTCGCATCCGCAAGGAACGCCTCGACGCCATAGACGTAAATCGGGTTGTAATAGCCCATCAGCACGATCGGGGTCGCGGTATCGCCGGAGCGGAACTCCCGCACCATGGCGAGGGTCTTTCTCAGTGTCTGCCCCGCCTTCAGCGCCCGCTGGCCGGCGAGCTGGATCGGCACGCCATCGGCCATCGGATCGGTGAACGGCATGCCGAGCTCGATGACGTCGGCCCCGGCGGCGGGCAATGCCCTCAGGATCGCGGCGGAGGTTTCCGGGTCGGGGTCGCCGGCGGTGACGAAGGTCACGAGCGCGGCGCGGCCTTCGGCTGCGCAGGCGGCGAAACGGTCGGCGAGGCGGGTGCTGGTCATGCAGGCGATCCCCTCACATCCCGCCGAGGTGCTCGGCGACGGTGAAGATGTCCTTGTCGCCGCGACCGCACAGGTTCATCACCATCAGATGGTCCTGCGGCAGGGTCGGCGCGAGCTGCAGAACCTTGGCGAGCGCATGGGCGGGCTCAAGCGCCGGAATGATGCCTTCCAGCCTCGAGCAGAGCTGGAAGGCGTCGAGCGCCTCACGGTCGGTTGCGGAGATGTATTCGACGCGGCCGATCGAGTGCAGCCAGGCGTGCTCGGGGCCGATGCCGGGGTAGTCCAGCCCGGCCGAGATCGAGTGGGCGTCCCTGATCTGCCCGTCTGCGTCCATCAGCAGATAGGTGCGGTTGCCATGCAGCACGCCGGGCGCTCCGCCGGTGAGCGAAGCGGCATGCTCGCCCGTGTCGACGCCGCGGCCTGCGGCCTCCACACCCCAGATCCTCACGTCCTTGTCGTCGAGGAAGGGGTGGAACAGGCCGATCGCATTGGAGCCGCCGCCGATCGCGGCGATCAGCGAGTCCGGCAGGCGGCCTTCTGCGGCCATCATCTGCTCGCGCACCTCCTTTCCGATGATCGCCTGGAAATCGCGCACCATCATCGGGTAGGGGTGAGGACCGGCGGCCGTGCCGATGCAGTAGAAGGTGTCGGCGACATTGGTGACCCAGTCGCGCAGCGCCTCGTTCATCGCGTCCTTGAGGGTCTTCGAGCCGGACTGGACGGGCACCACGTCGGCACCGAGCATCTTCATGCGAAAGACGTTGGGCTTCTGCCGTTCCACATCGACCGCGCCCATGTAGACGACGCATTTCAGCCCGAAGCGGGCGCACAGCGTGGCGGTGGCAACGCCATGCTGGCCGGCCCCGGTCTCGGCGATGATGCGCGTCTTGCCCATGCGCAGCGCCAGCAGGATCTGGCCGGTGACGTTGTTCACCTTGTGCGCGCCGGTGTGGTTCAGCTCGTCACGCTTGAAGTAGATCTTTGCGCCCTTGCCGGGCGCCGCCTTCTCCCGCACGTAGGCCGTCATGCGCTCGGCGAAATAGAGCGGCGAGGGTCGGCCGACATAATGGGTCAGATAGCCCGCCATCTCCCTCTGGAAGGCCGGGTCGGCCTTGGCCTCGGCATAGGCCTTCTCGAGGTCGAGGATCAGCGGCATCAGCGTCTCGGCGACGAAACGACCGCCGAACAGGCCGAAGCGGCCGTTCTCATCGGGGCCGGTCATGAAGCTGTTGGGCTGGGGTGCGGCGTTCATGGGTCTGCCTTCACGCTGGTCTCGGCGGCGGCCGCGCGGGCGGCCGCGATGAAATCCCTGATCTTGCGCGCGTCCTTTACGCCCGGCGCGCTTTCCACGCCAGAGGAGACGTCGACCCCCTTGAGCGCGCACCCGAGCCCGCGCACGGTGCGGATCGCATCGGAGACATTGTGGGGATAGAGCCCCCCCGCAAGCATGAAGCGCGTACCGGGCGGCAGGTTGCACAGCGTCGCCCAGTCGAAGGGCTGGCCATGACCGCCCGGATAGGCGGCGTCCTTCGGCGGCGTGGCATCCAGAAGAAGCCGGTCGGCGACCCGGCCAAGCGCCGTCACCACCTCCCGTTGGGGCCCCGCTCCATCCGACCAGCCGATCGCCTTCATCACGGGCAGCCCGTGGCGGGCGCGGATCGCGGCGATACGGGCCTGGTCCTCGCGACCATGCAGCTGCCACCAGTCCGGCCTTGCCGCTTCAGCGATCGCGTCCATGCGGGCGTCGTCGAAATCGACCACCAGCGCGACGACCTGCGCCCGGCCCCGCGCCTGACATGCCAGATCGCGCGCCACATCGTCCGCGACGAAGCGCGGGCTCTTCGGATGGAAGACGAGCCCCACCATGTCTGCGCCGGCATCGAGCGCGGCCTGCATGGCCTCCGGTGTCGAGAGGCCGCAGATCTTGATCGTGAATGCTCCCAGCATTCGGCGCTCTTATCACGGGCGATGCACGAGTCTAAACCTCCCGTCGGAAGGCTCGCGCATGCGCGGGGCCGTTAACGGCTGAGGGGCTGATGCGATGGGTCGCCGGGGTTTCTCGATCATGGCCGGGCTGTTTGCCTTCTCCGCCATGCTCGCCCTCCTGTTCCACATCGCCACGGCGCCGACCATCCTCAGGCTGGCTGTGGGGCCCATCGGCTCGGATGACGTGCGCATGGCCGCCGCCATCGTCCACAGCCTGAACCGGGAAAGAAGCGGCCTACGGCTCCGGCTCGTGCTGACCGAAGGTTTTGCCGACAGCGCGCGGCGACTCGACCGGGGAGAGGTCGAACTGGCCATCCTGCGGCCTGATATCGCGATGCCGCCGCGCGCCGGGACGGTCCTCATCACACGTCGTTTCCTTCCCTTCTTCGTGACGGCGAAGCGCACCAATGTCGAGCGCATTGCGGACCTGCGCGGCCGACGCATCGGCGTCATCGCCAATTCACCCGGCAACACGGGCAATGTGGCGCTCCTCAAGCTCGTTCTCGGTTACTACGAGATCGCGGCCGAAACCGTCGAGATCGTGCCGCTGGAGGTTGCCCAGGTGCAGCCTGCCGTCGAGCAGGGCCGCATCGATGTGATGTTTGCGGTGGGCGCGCTGGCGGCCGGCGCAGCTTCCCCCGGCATCGCCGTGGTGCGCGCCGCCTGGGGCGACGAAGCGGTGTTCATCCCGATCCGCGAGGCGGAGGCGCTGGCGCAGCGCGTTCCCGCCATCGAAACCGGCGAGATCGTTCGGGGTGCCTTCGGCGGCGATCCGCCCAAGCCGGCCGAAAGCCTGACCACGATCTCGGTGACGCACCGGCTTGTGGCCGACCAGCGCCTCGACGAGCAGACGGTGGCTGAGGTGACGCGCCGCATCCTGAGCCAGCGCGTGGCGCTGGCCAGCGAGGCGCCACAGCTGCAGGGTCTGGAAGCGCCCTCGACCGCGCGGGACGCAGCATTGCCCGTGCACCCCGGAGCCATCGCGTTTCTCGACGGCACCGAGCGGACCTTCTTCGACCGGTATGGGGACTGGTTCTATCTCGGCGTGATGGCGCTGTCCCTGCTCGGCTCCGCCGGCGCGGCGATGCTGAGCCAGGCATCCC
>CAZDUL010000057.1:0-8487 GCA_964508635.1 uncultured Allobosea sp.
CCCTTCGGCCATTCCGACTGGCAGACGATCGTGGCCGACATCAAGCGCTTCGGCTCGGCCGGCAAGAAAACGGCGGTCGTCTCCACCATCAACGGCGACGCGAACGTGCCCTTCTACAAGGAACTCGGCAACCAGGGCGTCAAGGCCACGGACATTCCGGTGGTCGCCTTCTCCGTAGGCGAGGAGGAGCTTGCCGGCATCGACACCAAGCCGCTTGTCGGGCATCTCGCGGCCTGGAACTACTTCCAGTCGGTCAAGCACCCCGACAACGAGGCCTTCATCAAGGCTTGGAAAACCTTCAAGAAGAACGACAACGCCGTTACCAACGACCCCATGGAGGCCCACTACATCGGTTTTAACATGTGGGTTAAGGCGGTGGAGAAAGCGAAGGACGTACGGCCAGATGCCGTGATCGAGGCCCTTCCGGGGATC
Organism: uncultured Allobosea sp.; assembly: GCA_964508635.1. Lineage (GTDB taxonomy): Bacteria > Pseudomonadota > Alphaproteobacteria > Rhizobiales > Beijerinckiaceae > Allobosea. The sequence continues at coordinate 433 of CAZDUL010000057.1, forward strand.
AAGCAGACGAACCTGACGGGCGGCGTCTCCGAGATGCTGGCGAACCACCATATCACGAAGCCCGTTCTTATCGGCGAGGTGCGCGAGGACGGGCAGTTCGACGTGGTCTGGCAGACGAAGGATCTGGTGCCGGGCGACGCTTGGACGGATCATCTGCCGGGCTCGAAGGACCTCGAGGCCGATTGGGTGAAACTCAAGTGCGGCAACTTCAACAAGGTCACGCAGCGCTGCGGCGGCTGACGGCTGACGCGAGGGCGGCGGTTTGAACCGGAGCTGAGCGCGATGACACGCCTGCGTCGGCTGCTGGCCGCCCTTCTACTACTCCTTTGCAGCGCGCTCCCCGCGGCGGCGGGGCAGCTCCCCGAGGAAGCTATTCAACGTTTCCTGCAGGATAGTTTCGCCGACACGGAGGCCGGGATCGCCGCGACGGCGGCCTCTGGCGCGCCCCATGCGTCGGCCGTCCTCCAAGCGTTGCTGGATCGTCGTCTCCTCGCCAGCAAAACGGCGGGTCTGGTTGTCTGGCGAGACGTGGCCGGGACCGGCTTCGACGCAAGGACCGGACAGCCGTCCGCGGTTCCGCCCGAAGCCGCACCCGTCCGCCTGAACAACCGGCTGCGAGGCGTCGCGCAGGCGGCGCTCGGTGGGCTGACGCTTCTGTCGCCCGATCCTCAAGAGCGGCTGCGGGCGGCTCAGGCCGTGTTTCGCGCAAGAGACGTGGCAGCGCTGCCGACACTGAAGACGGCGATCGAGCGGGAGACCAACCCGCGCGTGCGCCGCGCGCTGGAACAGGCCCGCGCCGCCGCAATCCTGGCCGACGCCTCACAGATCGAGGCGGAGCGCGTGGCCGCCGCGGCACAGATCGGAGCGGCAGCTGAGCGCGACGGCCTCGCTCTGCTGAGACAGGTGGGAGGCCCCCTGCCCCCGGGCGCCCTCAAGTCCGCCATAGACGCCGCGGCAGCCTCCATCGAGCGCGCCCAGCAGATTCGCGAGCTCGGCCAGACGGTCTGGTTCGGCATTTCGCTGGGCTCGGTGCTGCTGCTCGCCGCCATCGGCCTCGCCATCACATTCGGGGTGATGGGCGTGATCAACATGGCCCACGGCGAGATGGTGATGATCGGAGCCTATGTGACGTTCGTCACGCAGGAAGCTTTCCGCGCCCTGCGACCGGACCTCATCGACTGGTCACTGCCGATCGCCGTCCCGCTCGCCTTCCTCGCAACCGGGCTGATCGGCGTGCTCATCGAGCGTGGCATCATCCGCTTTCTCTACGGCCGACCGCTAGAGACCCTGCTCGCCACCTTCGGCGTCGGGCTTATCCTGCAGCAGGGGGTGCGCTCATGGTTCGGCCCGACCAACCGGGAGGTCTCCGCTCCCTCCTACATGTCGGGCTCCTTCGATTTCCTGGGGCTGCAGATCACCTATGGGCGGCTGTGGATCGTCGTCTTCACGCTCGTCGTATTCCTCGCCCTGCTGCTAGTGTTGAAGGCCACGCCTCTGGGGCTGCAGATGCGCGCCGTGACGCAGAATCGCCGGATGGCGGCGGCTATGGGCATCCGCACGCGCTATGTGGACGCCATGACCTTCGGGCTCGGCTCCGGCGTCGCAGGCATAGCAGGCGTGGCACTCAGCCAGATCGACAACGTCTCCCCCAACCTTGGACAAAACTACATCATCGACAGCTTCATGGTTGTCGTCTTTGGCGGCGTCGGCAATCTCTGGGGCACGCTCATCTCCGCCTTTGCGCTCGGCGTCGCCAACAAGTTGCTCGAGCCCTTCGCCGGCGCCGTCTTGGGCAAGATCGCCATTCTGGTCCTTCTCATCCTCTTCATCCAAAAGCGGCCACGCGGCCTCTTCGCACTGAAGGGCCGCGCGGTGGAAGCCTGACATGCTGACCATTCGCTTCCTGAAGCTGATCGAAGGTCGCGGCCTCGCCTTCCTGCTGATCCTGAGCGCGGCGATGGCGCTTGTGCCGATCTGCAATCTGCTGGTCCCGACCTCCTCGCCCTTCCACATTCCGACAGGAACGGTGGTGCTGCTCGGCAAGTATCTCTGCTACGCGATGTTCGCCATCGCCCTCGACCTCGCTTGGGGCTACTGCGGCATCCTGAGCCTCGGCCATGGCGCCTTCTTCGCCCTCGGCGGCTACGCCATGGGGATGTATCTGATGCGGCAGATCGGTCCGCGTGGCGTGTACGGCCATCCCGTGCTGCCTGATTTCATGGTCTTCCTAAATTACACAGAACTGCCGTTGGCCTGGTGGGGCTTCCAGCATTTCCCCTATGCGCTGCTGATGGTTCTGCTGGCCCCGGGCCTGCTCGCCTTCGTCTTCGGCTGGCTCGCCTTCCGCTCGCGCGTCACCGGCGTCTATTTGTCGATCATCACGCAGGCGATGACGTACGCTCTCTATCTCGCCTTCTTCCGCAACGACATGGGGTTCGGCGGCAACAACGGCCTCACGGATTTCAAGGATATCCTCGGCTTCAACATCCAGTCGCAGGGCACGCGCGTCGCGCTCTTCATGCTCACCTGCCTCATGCTCATGCTGACCTTTCTGCTGTGCCGGGTCGTCGTCGCGTCAAGCTATGGCAAGGTGCTGATCGCGATCCGCGATGCGGAGAGCCGCGCCAGGTTCCTTGGCTACCGGGTCGAGCACCACAAGCTGCTTGTCTTCACCCTCTCCGCAATGATCGCGGGCGTCGCGGGGGCGCTTTATGTGCCGCAGGTCGGCATCATAAACCCGTCCGAGTTTTCGCCCGCCAACTCCATCGAAGCGGTGGTGTGGGTCGCGGTCGGCGGGCGCGGCACGCTCGTGGGTGCGGCCTTAGGCGCGGTCGTTGTGAATTGGCTCAAGACGGTCTTCACGACCGGCTGGCTCGCGCCATACTGGCTCTTCGCGCTCGGCGGCCTCTTCATCCTCGTCACGCTCGTCTTGCCGAAAGGGCTGCTGGGCCTGATCGACGCCGTTTTCGCGCGGCGCAAGCGCGCTGCCCCGGGCGCGGCCGCCCTCAACGCCAAGCCTGCCGAATGAGCGCGGTCACGCAGTCGATCCTGTATCTCGACGGCGTCCATGTCGCCTTCGACGGATACAGGGCGATCCGAGGCCTGAGCCTCGCGCTCGCGCCCGGCGAGATGCGCGCCGTGATCGGCCCGAACGGCGCCGGCAAGACGACCATGATGGACATCGTGACCGGCAAGACGCGGCCCGACGGCGGGGACGTGTTGTTCGATTTCGGCCGCGTCGATCTCACCCGCCATGACGAGGCGGCGATCGCCGAGCTCGGCATCGGCCGCAAGTTTCAGAAGCCGACGGTCTTCGAGAGCCAGACGGTCGCCGACAACATGCTGCTGGCCCTCAGAGGGCCGCGCGGGCCCTTCTCGGCACTCTTCGGCGCGCGCAACCGCTTGCCGCCCGGGCGCATCGACGCGATTCTCGATCGTGTGCGCCTGACGCCGCATCGCGAGCGCCTTGCGGGCGAACTATCCCACGGCCAGAAACAGTGGCTGGAGATCGGCATGCTGCTCGCGCAGGACCCAAAGCTTCTCCTCGTCGACGAGCCGGTGGCCGGCATGACCGACGCGGAGACAGAGACGACCGCCGATCTGCTCAAGGAGATCAACTGCGACCATTCGGTGATCGTCGTGGAGCACGATATGCATTTCGTCCGGGCGCTCGGCTGCAAGGTGACTTGCCTGCACGAGGGAGCGGTGCTGTCGGAGGGGTCAATCGACGCCGTCGCGGCCGATCCCCGCGTGATCGAAGTCTATCTCGGGCGCTGACATGCTGGAGGTGGATGCGATCGACCTGCACTACGGCGCAGCCCAGGCCCTCCGCCGCGTGTCGCTCACCGCTAGGCAGGGTGAGGTGACCTGCGTGCTCGGCCGCAACGGGGTCGGCAAGACATCGCTGCTGCGGGCGATCGTCGGACAGCAGCCCGTTAGCGCGGGCGCGATCCGCTTCGAGGGCACCGGCATCGAGCGGCTGCGGCCCGAGGATCGGGCGCGACGCGGTATCGCCTTCGTGCCACAAGGACGGGAGATCTTTCCGCTCCTCACCGTCAAGGAGAATCTGGAGACCGGTTTCGCTCCCCTGCCGCGCCGGGAACGCTTCGTCCCGACCGAGGTCTTCGACCTCTTTCCGGTGCTGAAGGAGATGCTCGGCCGGCGGGGCGGCGACCTCTCCGGTGGCCAGCAGCAGCAACTCGCCATTGCCCGCGCGCTCGTCATGCGCCCGAAGCTTCTCCGCCTGGACGGGCCGACGGCGGGCATCCAGCCCTCGCTCATAGAGGACATCGGCGCAGCGATCGCCTATCTGCGGGGCAAAGGCGACATGGCGATCCTGCTGGTCGAGCAGTATTTCGATTTCGCCCGCGAGCTTGCGGACCGCTGGTGCGTCATGGATCGAGGCGAGATCGTGCTCGCCGGCGACCGGGCCACCATGGACTCTGACGAAATCCGCCGCAGGATGAGCGTCTGATCTGTCTGATTTGCCGTGCCCGCCGTCTTCGGCCGTGTTGGCCCCGACAGTCGCCAACCTTTTTGCCGTCGGATACGCGGGAGCCACGCCGACCCCTGACGACCTGAACTGGCGCGCCCGAAAGGATTCGAACCTCTGACCCCCAGATTCGTAGTCTGGTGCTCTATCCAGCTGAGCTACGGGCGCATCACCGGTGGGCCGCAAGGGCGATCAACCAGGGTGCAGCGTCTCTAATCAAGCCATGGCGGCTTGGCAACCCTGTTTTCATGGCAAACCACATGCTCGGCCAGCTGGTCTGTCACGAAGCGAGCCGTGCTCCTCGCGTTCATGCTGCGCACCCCTGCCTTGCTGCGTCCGCTGCGGGCGTTACATGTGATGTTGCCCCCGATTGACCGTTCATAACCAGACCCTGTTCTGGTTCCGGTCCGATCTGGACCGGGTTTCAAACGTCGCGGAATGGCCACAAGGCTTCCGATGAAGGCATTCTGCGCCGGCTTGCCGGAAGCGATGGCGTGACACTCGACACGCCCCTGATCGGCCGATGCCAGGACGGCGTTGCCGGCGAACGCGCGGCCGTTATCGCCGAGACGCATCTGCGTTCGGCCGCGTTCTGCGATGAGCCGCTCAAGCTCCCGGGCAACCCCGCACCCCGACAGCAATGTATCCGCCACCAGCGCCGGGTTCTCGCGCGTGCCATCATCGACGATCGTGAGCGCCCGGAAGCGCCCGCCATCCGCCAGCAGGTTGGCGACGAAGTCGAGGCTCCAGCGCTGGTTCGGTCCCTGCGGACTCGTCATCGGCGCCCTTGGTCCCAGCGCCCGCTTGCCCCGCCGCGACGCCGCACCGTCAAGCGCTCCTCCCGGTGGAGACGGAAGAGCTTGTCGCGCTTGGGCGCCCTGCCCTCGCGCCGGGGCAGGATGCGGAGCCGCCGTTCGCCGCACCGGCGGCGCTCGTTCCCAAGAGCGCGCAGCCGGGAGCGAAGCTCCGCATCCGGCCGGCGCGAAGCCTGGCGGCAGCTGTTCGGCTCCGTGCCGACAAGCCCGCAGGCGCGTTGCTGCGGTCGATAACGAGCCCCAGCATCGGGTCGCTCGCCGCCACCGGTCTGCTCGCGGACGCAGGCAGGGAAACGCTTCCGCAAGGCGCGGCACAGGGCAGCCCCGCTCGCCCTTGCGCCGCGCGGGCACGCGACGGGCGGCAAGACGACATTGCGCGGCATCAGCAACCGTGTTTTCAGCCTGCGAGGGTCAGCCGCAGGCGCGGATCGCCCGTGGTGAAGCCGGTGAAGACGAGGTCTTCGGGCACGTCGCGCGCCCTGAAGATATCGAGCCGGCCCACCACCTCGCAGACCACCTGCGCCCCGTCGGCGAGCAGGCGGGCCACCGGCGCGTTCGCCACGCGCGGGATGTAGCCGAGGCGCAGGCCGTCCGGGGCGAGCACGGCGACGGCGTTCGCGTCGTGGGGGTTGTGCGGTTCGGCCCGCAGCGGCAGCACGAGGCCGGGCGCCATGACATCGAGCCGTTCCCGAAGCCCGTGGTGGAATCCCCCGGCGATGGCGAAGTCGAACAGCACCGTCCGGGCCGCCGGGCGCGCCGCGCCGGGAGCCGCGAGGCCGAAGGCCAGGCCGAGCAGCGCGAGGTTGACGTGCCGGCGCGTGAACTGGTCGGAGGGCCTGTCCGGCATGGGTCACGCCACCCGTCTCACCGCGAAGGTCCTGCCGCCGTCGCCGGTCGAGACCACGCCCATGCGCGCCAGCGCGGCGAGCACGGCGGCGACCTTCGGCGCGATGCGCTGGCCCTGCCGAAAGCCTGCGGCGATGGCCGCCGCGTCCAGGGGCGCGGAGGCGGTCGCCAGCGCGGCCATGACCATGGCGGTCTGGGCCATGTCGTCGGCGGGAAAGCTCGGCTTCTGGGCGCCCGCCTCGACGGCGACGAGCGTCGCCTCGAGCTGTTCGGCCTTCTCCCGGGCCGAGCCGAATTTCGCGATCTGGTAGTCGGGCCGCAGCCAGCGCACGAGGCCGCGCTTCTCTTCCGCCGCGCGCTCGCGGTTCAGCGCCACGAGGCGGGCGAGGATGTCCTCGTCGGACAGCTCCGCCGGCCAGCCATAGGCCGCGGCGACAGCGGCGTCGAGGGCGTCGTGATGCTCCTTCAGGATCAGCACGAGCCCGTCATCGAGGATGCGCCGGTCGCCGGCGTCGAGCGCGTCCGGCGCGGTCCCTGCCCTGAGCTTCTCCAGCACGTTGTAGAGGCCTGTCAGCGTCAGGTGCGGGTGACGGGCCAGCACCTGCTTGCGGTGGGCGTCGAGCTCCTCCGCGATGGCGCGGATGGCGGCCTTCCGATCCTCGGATGCGTCCGGGAAGGGGAAGGGATCGAAGCAGCGGGACTTCGAATAGCGCGGGTCGTTCCCCATGCCGAGCCAGCCACCCGCTCGCAGCGCCCAGACTGCATGGAGCTGGGAGGAGAGCACGCCGAGATGGAAGGCGTCGTCCGAGCCGATGGCGACCAGCATGTGATCAGGCAGGATGTCTGCGTCGAGGAACTGGAAGACGCGGTGCTTCGTGGTCTCAACAGTAACAATGTAGCGGGTTAGCCTTTCAAGGAGCGGACGGAACTCAACGCGCGGCCGGCCGTAAAGCCACCAGCGTTCTTTAAACGTGGCATCTCGATTGTTGTCGCGCTCGGGTTTAACCTTGACCTGCAGATGCTGATAGACCTCGGGAAAGCGCGCGCGCACCTCCTCCGCGGTCAGGCCGAACAGGTCGATCGCCAACACCCCGCGCGGACGCGCGGTGAGATCGCGCCCGTTGCGATAGGCGCGAATATGGCGATCGAGGCCGGGCCGCTTGCCCAAGCCCAGATGCTCGGCCTCGGGCGGCGTGACAAGGAACCCGGCTCCCGCCAACATCATCCCGTTCGACGACACGCCCTCGTTCGCCTTGAGCTGCGCCACAGAGGTCAGGTCGACGCCCACGGTCAGGTCGGGGTTGATCACACCGGCGACCTCGGACAGCTCGATGTCCGGCGTATCGGTGTCGAGCCCGCTTTCGCGGATTACCTCGCGCAGCGCGCCCTCCTTCGATCCGGCCTCCGCCACCGTCATGGCAATGCGCACCGCCGCCGCGTCGGGCGCAGCCTTGGTCCAGGGATGGTCCGGCACCGCGAAGACGAGGGAGATCGGCTTCTTCGCCTTCAGATGCCGCTCCATGACGCGACGGTTGAAGACCTGTGAAATCGAGTTCGTCGTGACAAAGCCGAAACGGCGAAGGACCGTGCCCTTGCGGACCAGCAGGTCCGCCGCCCGATCCCACCAGAACATCACGAAATCGGCGCTTTCGGGCATGTTCGGGTGCGCAGCATAGAGCGCCTTCCGGTATTCGTCCCCTAAGGCTGCGCGCCTGAGTTCGCCCTTCCCAATAAAGGGCGGGATGCCGACGAGGACCTCGCCCGGCGGCCACTCCGGCGCGCGCGGATTGCGGTAGCCGTGGACCTCGACGACCGTCCCGCCCGGCGCGATCCGCGAGACGGGCCGGCCGGCCGAATCGCGCTTCAGCACCTTGTCCGCCGCCAGCACCGCATCGCACACCC
>CAZDUL010000058.1:0-13617 GCA_964508635.1 uncultured Allobosea sp.
GGCCATGGGCCGTGGGCAGGACCCGCACCTCCTGCGCGCCATCGGCCGCGCATGGGGCTGGCGGCAGCGGCTGGAACGCGGCGACGTCGCCACGCTCGCCGATCTCGCCGCCGACGAGGGCCTGTCCGATCGCTACGTCAGCCGCCTCCTGCGCCTCGCCTGGCTCGCGCCCGAGGTGCTCGAGCGGCTGGTCGTCCACCGCGAGCCTTCGACGATGAGTATTTACGACCTGTGCTTCGTGGCGTCCCTGACGTGGGACGAGCAGCCGGGCTGGGTGTTCGACTGATCGAGTTGTCGTAGGAGAAAGGTGCTTGAAATCGCCGTGTCACCCGTGCTGCTATTCAGCCATTAGTTGCAAGGGGTTCGCATGGCACTGACAAACAGGGACGCAGCGATTGTTCTCGGCATGGTGGCCCGCGGAGACAAGCGCCATGACATCGCAGCCTGGTTCGGTGAAAACCAAGCTCGGATTGCTGAGATCGAGCAAGGTTCACACGGGAGTATTGCTGCTGCTCCTGCGGCCGAATTGCCGCCGAAAGGCGCACCTGGTCCGAAGGGCCGACGGCTCAGGGCCTTCGTGAAGAAGGCACTTGAAGCGCTAGAAGCAGATGATGTTGCAGCTGCTAAGAAGGCCCTCCAAGAGGGCAGCGCCATCTATGATCGCAACGAGGCCTAATCATAATCTTCGGCCTTTTCTAGCGAGCGTCGGCAAGGCGGTATCCAAACCAACTGCGTTCCGCTCGGTCCACTGTCTTTTGTCCAAACGAACCAAGCGTAACCAGTCGCGGTCGACGCTTTCGGATCAACGCGCCCTTTTACCATTGGAACTCGTTCAGTGAACTGGGCGAAGTATGTCGGTGGATTGCGCTTGAACAGGGTTTCGTAGCGACCAACGCTCTCCAGAAAGACAGTTCGCGCCAGGATCGCCACGCCGCGCGTCGCGACCGTCAGCGATCGTTCAATGAACTGGTGCGCCAGTTTGAATGGGGGGTTTGTAATGACCCAGTCGTGGGAACCGGCGAGGTAAGGGTACGTCAGGAAGTCACGCACATGTCCGAAGCCGTAATCCACGACGTCCGCAGAGTCGACGCGAGCAAAGCATTCTGCGAGGGGACGGCTCATGTATCCCCGCCCACAAGCAGGTTCCAAACATGTCAGTTCGCCAAGATCGCGTGACGGAATGACGTGCTTGAGAAGCGCCCTCGTTGCCCAAGGTGGGGTTGGAAAATCGTCGGGACTGTCTTTGGGTTCATGGCGTTGAGCCATCACCGCATGTGAAGTGTTCTGCATTCCTTCTCTTATCTCGCTGCCCTGAGGATGTGAATCCCCTATCCGCGTCAGCGACTTGAACAATCGAACGTTGCGGGGCCGCGCTCAGCTGAGAGCTCCCTTGCATACGCAGATCACTGCCATCGCTACGCGCCGTTCGGCCAGCGCACCCAGCGGCTGCGCCTCTTGCGTGTTGCGGTTCTGTTCCCCTCGAAAGCGATGGACACGAGGGGCGAAGTTTTGGCGGAGTTGAAACTCAGGCCACTGGAAAGGCGAAGAAAATTCCGACCGAACCGAATTTGGCGAGGTTCGCCCGAACAGAGACGGATCGCCGTTCGGAGCCCGGAACGGGCCCCGCGCGCAGTCTCAGAGGTTCGCATCGGGGAGGCAATGCCCTTTGAAAACACGACTATTTCCGCGCCGCTATGGGCGCCTCTCCGTGTTCGCAACAGGGATGATGGCGGACAGGGCGGGATTCGAACCCGCGATACGGTTTCCCGTATACACACTTTCCAGGCGTGCGCCTTCAACCACTCGGCCACCTGTCCATACGTGCCGCCTGGCAGGCGAGACGGTTCCGACACGCAGCCGCGCCCTGGCAGCGCCGCCCAGCGGAACATCGGACCGTATGGATCGACCTTGCGGCCTTTGCAAGGGCTTCCTTTCCGGCGATCCGGCTCGTGCATTGGCGAGGGGCGGATACCATGCCCTCGTGCCTCCTATCCAGCTTGCGTTGCTGGCAACCTCCACCTATCCCGTTGGACCAGCGTGGACAGCATGACGCCATCGACCCAGCCACGGCACCGGGAGCGTGCGGATCGGGCGCAGCTCAAATCCAGTGGAGGCGATCTGCAGGGGCTGCCCGGGTTGCCGATCGCCAGACGAGGAAGGCGGCATGATTCGTGGAACATTGCGCCTGATCGGGTTTCTCGTGCTCGCAGCCGGGTTCGTCGCCACGGTGATGGATGGGGCGCGCACCCTGGCGGCGGGACAGCTGTCCTACGCGAAACTCGGCGAAACAGGCTTCCGGCTTCTGGGCGAACGCTTCCTGCTGCTGCAGCCCGCAATTGAGCGGCACATCCATCCCCTGCTCTGGGATCCGGTTGTGCTGAGCCTGCTGCTGGCGCCGACATCGCTGGTGCTGCTGGCGCTCGGCCTCATCCTGCACAGGCTCGGGCGCGTGCGCGAGCCGCGCGTGGGGGCCGTGACACGCGGGTGAGGTGGGGGCAGGCGGCTCTCGCGCAGATGTCGCAGTCGCCCTATATCGTTGGGTAGGCAACTCACCTGACGGGTCCGGTTCCGGGCCTGAACGACCGTTCCACTGGAGTCATGCCGATGTTCTTCATGCGCAAGAGGGTGGCGATGCCGAGCTCGGCCGATGCGCTGCCGGGCCGCCCGCACCCGATCCCGACCGCCGAGCGCCATGCCGTGAACGGCGCGGCGCTGAAGGGGCCCTATCCGGCGGGTTGCGAACAGGCGATGTTCGGCATGGGCTGTTTCTGGGGCGCGGAGCGGACGTTCTGGCAGCTTGGCTCGGGCGTCCACGTCACGGCGGTGGGGTATGCGGCTGGCTACACGCCGAACCCGACCTATGAGGAGGTCTGCTCGGGGCTGACCGGGCACAACGAGGTGGTGCTCGTGGTGTTCGACCCAGCCATCCTGCCCTATGAAAGGCTGCTGAAGACATTCTGGGAGAATCACGACCCCACGCAAGGCATGCGGCAGGGCAACGATGTCGGCACGCAGTATCGCTCGGGTATCTACACCTTCTCCGATGCCCAGGCCGAGGCCGCACTGCGTTCGCGCGAGCTCTTCCAGGCGGCGCTGACGGCGAAAGGCTTCGGCGACATCACCACCGAGATCATCCCCGCGCCGCCATTCCACTTCGCTGAAGCTTACCACCAGCAATATCTGCACAAGAACCCGGGCGGGTATTGCGGGCTGGGCGGGACGGGCGTGAGCTGCCCTGTCGGCATTGGCGCGCGCGTTTGATCCGGCATGCGTGCTTGCTCGCGGCAACAGGATGCCTTGCGGCGCTGGCTTGTCTCGTCCTAAGGCATTGCTGGTCTGGGCACCCGGGGGCGGAACGATGATCGAAAAAAAACTGGAGCGGTTCCTGTTCGCCAGCCGCTGGCTGCTGGCGCCGTTCTACGTGATGCTGGTGGTGGCGCTGGTCGGCCTGCTCATCAAGGCAGGTCAGGAGACCATCCATTTCATTGGCCATGCATTCACGGCAACTGAGGGCGAGATCATCCTCGGCGTGCTGGCGCTCGTCGACCTGACGCTGACCGGCTCGCTGATCATCATCGTGATCTTCTCTGGCTACGAGAATTTCGTATCCCGCATCGAGGCTGACGATCACAAGGACTGGCCCGAATGGATGGGCAAGATCGACTTCACGGGGCTGAAGCTCAAGCTTGTCTCGTCGATCGTGGCGATCTCGGCGATCCAGGTGCTGAAGGCCTTCATGAACGTCGGCAAGGTCTCCGACCGCGAGCTGATCTGGCTGGTCGGCATCCACATGATGTTCGTCGTGTCGGGGCTGTTCATGGCGCTGACCGACAAGTGGACGGCCGACAGCTATGCCACGAAGCCCAAGGACAAGTCTCCACCGCCGGACGATGCGAAGTCGGCTGCAGCGCAGACCGGTGCATGAGCTGCATCGTCAGCCCCTCGGGTCCGGAAGCATCTGGCCCCCTCCCCGGCCGTCGCGCGGGCACCGCAGAACCGGGTCGATCTTGGCGAGCTGCGCCAGCGCGTCATGCAACCTGACCTTGCCTTCGGCCGCGAAGGCGAGGAGGGCTTCGGCCGGATCGGCACGGCTGCCGTCCATGGAGCCACGCGCGGCGATGCGCTTCGGCACCGTGTCGAATGAACGGAGAACAGACCGGGCTTTACCGGCCAGACGCCATTCATCGCGTGGCCATCGGTATGGCAAAAGCCTGATGCCGCAACATTCACGAGGATGCGGCCGGGTTTGAGAGCGGGCATCGGCACCTCGTCGGTGGTAAGCGAAGCGCCGAATTCATGCGCGACGGCAACCAACATGGAACGGGGAGCACGCTGGCCCCTTTCGACCGGTCCGAAGCCCCGATTATGCGGGTCGCCAAACTGATAGGTCGTTGAGTTGCTTCAGGTCTTGAAGGCGCGGCCAGATCCGGGTCGCCGCGCTGGAGAGCCCGCCACGGACGCGCCGAGCCATCTCGGGGGCCTGCGCCGCGCGCCCACCAATGCTTCGGCACGAAGACTCGCTTCACGCAACCTTAACGCCACTTGGTCATTTAACTCTACCGTTAGTTGTATCCGGGGCAGGCCCCGATCCGGCTCGGGGGTGGCGAACCATGCGGCTGATCGTCGGTATCATCATCGTCTTCATCTGCGTCTTCGGCGGCTATGCAGCCATGGGCGGCAAGCTCTACGTGCTGTGGCAACCGTGGGAGTTCGTGATCATCCTCGGCGCGGCCATCGGCGCCTTCGTCATCGGCAATTCCGGGTCCGTGCTCAAGGCCGTCCCTGCCATGTTCGGCACGCTCATCAAGGGCCAAAGGTACAACCACGATGCCTATGTCGAACTTCTGGCGATGCAGTTCGCCCTGTTCAAGCTCGTGCGGCAAAAGGGGATGCTCGCGCTGGAAAAGCATATCGAGAACCCGGCCGAGTCGGAATTGTTCAACGCCTTCCCGACCTTTGCAGCGAACCATCATGCGGTGGAGTTCGTCTGCGACTACATGCGCATGCTGACCATCGGGGCAGCGGATGTCCATGCCATCGACGCACTCATGGACGAGGAGCTGGAGACCCACCATCAGGAGCAGGAGCGCATCGTGGCCGCGATGCAGTCGATAGCAGACGGCACGCCGGCGCTGGGCATCGTCGCGGCCGTGCTGGGCGTGATCAAGACGATGGGTTCGATCAACGAGCCGCCGGACGTGCTCGGGCAGCTGATCGCCGGCGCACTCGTGGGGACGTTCTTCGGCGTCTTCGTCGCCTATGGCTTCTTCGGGCCGATGGCGCAATCGCTGCGAGGAACCTTCGAAGCGGAGTCCAAGTACTTCCTGTCGCTCAAGGCTGGGCTGCTCGCCCATATCGGCGGACAGCCGCCGGTTCTCGCCGTCGAGTTCGCCCGCAAGGCCCTGATGAGCGATGTCCGCCCGACCTTCGCCGATGTGGAGGCGGCAACCGCCAATCTGCCCGTCACGCCCTGACCCGATATCCGGCAGCATTCCGATGGCCAACACCAATCAGACGATCATCATCAAGAAGGTCAAGAAGGCCGCCCACGGTCATCACGGCGGAGCGTGGAAGATCGCATACGCCGATTTCGTCACCGCCATGATGGCGTTCTTCCTGCTGATGTGGCTGCTCAGCATGACCACGAAGGAGCAGAAGACCGGACTGGCGGAGTATTTTGCGCCTGCAGCCGTGAGCCAGAGCAACAGCGGCGCCGGCGGCATGCTGATGGGCACGGCCCTGGACAAGGCCGGCAACAGGGCGATGGCGCCGCGCGACACGGCGATGGGCACCCCCACACGGGAGGACGGAGCCCGCCGGACCAATGCGGGCCGTGTCAGCGACGTCGATCTTCGCAGGCCACCGGCCGCCGACCAGGCCCTGCAGATGGCTGCCGCGGCGAGCCTGCGGCAGGCGCTCCAGAGCATGCCCGAAGTTGCCGAGTTGTCCCGTCATGTCGTCATCGAACCGACCCCGGAGGGGCTGAACGTCTCGATTGTGGACCAGGACGGCCGCTCGATGTTCCCCGACAATTCGGTCCAGCCGCACGAGCGCACCCGCACCTTGCTCAGGGCGCTCGCTCCCACCTTGCGCCAGATGCCCAATCGCCTCGCACTCAAGGGGCACACCGCCACCGCGCGCCCCGGCTCCGCGCGCGGCGTGGATCCCTGGAGCCTGACCGCCGGGCGCGCGCTCTCCGTGCTCGAGATCCTTGCGGAGGCCGGCCTGCCCAATGACCGCTTCGCCTCGGTGGCGGGACGCGCCGACACCGAGCCGCTCTTCCCCGACAATCCCTACATCGCGCCCAACCGACGGGTGACGATCACGCTGCTCAACGAAGCGTCGCCGCTGCCTCCGAACCTCCTGCGCTGACGGCACGCACCGAGGGGCGCCCCGTCAAAAGAGCGCCATCGTGCGACGCCGGACGCGACCAGCGATCCGACTTGCGCGGCTTCACCCGCCGATGTTGAAGGCCGCCAACGCGGCCATGTTGACGATATCGGAATCACGGGCGCCGAGCGGCACGATCTGCACGGGCCTGTCGAGCCCCACGATCAGCGGGCCGATCACGGTCGAGCCGCCCAGCTCCTGCAGCATCTTGGTGGCGATCGAGGCGGAGTGGAAGGCCGGCATGATCAGGATATTGGCCGGCTGCGTGAGGCGGCAGAACGGATATTGCGCCATCAGTTCGCGGTTGAGCGCGACATCGGCAGCCATCTCGCCGTCATATTCGAAATCGACGCGCATGCCGTCGAGGATCTTGACCGCCTCGCGCACCTTGTCGGAGCGCTCGCCCTCCGGGTGGCCGAAGGTCGAGAAGGCGAGCAGCGCAACCCGCGGCTCGTAGCCGAGACGCCGGCCGACTCCGGCCGCCTCGATCGCGATCTCGGCCAATTCCTGCGCGCTCGGCATCTCGTGGATGGCGGTATCGGCCACCAGCACGTTGCGGCCGCGCGACAGCGCGATCGAGACGCCGATGACGCGATGTCCCGGCTTCTCGTCGATGACCCGACGCACATCCTCCAGCGCGATCGAGTAGTTTCGCGTGACACCGGTAACGAGCGCGTCGGCGTCGCCGGAGGCGAGCATCGCGGCGGCGAAGTGGTTGCGATCCTGGTTGATCAGGCGCTGGCAGTCGCGGAACAGGTAGCCCTTGCGCTGCAACCGCTCGTAGAGAAAATGCGCATAGGTGCTGTTCTTCTTCGAAAGGCGCGCATTGGCGATCTCGATGTCCTTGCCCTCGAGTTCGATGCCGAGGAAGGTCGCGGTCTCGTAGATGCGGTCCTCGCGCCCGACAAGAATGGCGCGGCCGAGCCCCTGATTGACGAAGGACACCGCGGCACGGATGACCTGCTCCTCCTCGCCCTCCGCGAATACCACCCGCTTGGGGTAGCGGCGCACGCGCTCGAAGACGCGGTTGAGCGTGCCGGCCACCGGATCGCGCCGGGCGGAGAGCTGTGCCTTGTAGGCGTTCATGTCGACGATGGGCCGCCCGGAGACGCCCGTCTCCATCGCGGCCTTCGCCACCGCAGGCGGGACGGTGGTGATCAGGCGCGGATCGAACGGCACCGGGATGATGTAGTCCTTGCCGAATTTCGGCCTCGCGCCCTGATAGGCCGAGGCGACCTCGTCGGGCACGTCCTCCTGCGCCAGCGCCGCCAGCGCCTGCGCCGCCGCGATCTTCATCTCCATGTTGATGGTGCGGGCCCGCACGTCGAGCGCGCCGCGGAAGATGTAGGGGAAGCCGAGCACGTTGTTGACCTGGTTCGGGTAGTCCGAACGGCCCGTCGCCATGATCGCGTCGTCGCGGATGGCGGCCACTTCCTCCGGCGTGATTTCCGGATCGGGGTTGGCCATGGCGAAGATGATGGGGTTCGGCGCCATCGACTTCACCATCTCGGGCGTCACGGCGCCCTTCTGCGACAGCCCGAAGAAGGCGTCGGCGCCAACCATGGCGTCGGCCAGGGTGCGCGCATCGGTCACCACCGCGTGCGCGCTCTTCTGCTGGTTCATCCCCTCGACGCGGCCACGCCAGATCACGCCCTTGGTGTCGCACAGCATGACGTTGTTGGGCGCGAAGCCCATGGCCTTGAGCAGCTCCGTGCAGGCAATGCCGGCTGCGCCCGCGCCGTTCACGACGAGGCGCGTGGTCTTCACATCGCGGCCCGTCAGCTTGAGTGCATTGAGCAGCCCCGCGGCGGCGATGATCGCCGTGCCATGCTGATCGTCATGGAACACCGGAATGTCCATGAGCTCGCGCAAGCGCTCCTCGATGATGAAGCACTCGGGCGCCTTGATGTCCTCGAGATTGATGCCGCCGAAGGACGGCCCGAGATAGCGCACCGCATTGATGAAGGCGTCCGGATCTTCGGTGTCGATCTCGAGGTCGATCGAATCGACGTCGGCGAAGCGCTTGAACAGGACGGACTTGCCCTCCATCACGGGCTTGGAGGCGAGTGCGCCGAGATTGCCGAGTCCGAGAATGGCGGTGCCGTTGGAGATCACCGCCACGAGGTTGCCGCGCGTCGTATAGTCATAAGCGCGGCTGGGATCTTCCGCGATCGCCTTCACCGGCACCGCAACGCCCGGCGAATAGGCCAGCGACAGGTCACGCTGGGTCGCCATGGGCTTGGTCGGCACCACCTCCAGCTTGCCCGGCTTGCCCTGCGCATGGAACTGGAGGGCTTCCTGGTCGGTGAATGTCGGGCGCGGTTGCTTCGCCATGCCAATCCTCCCCTGCTGCGGCCGGATTCGCCAGACCGCGGTTTGGCATGTCCTGTAGCAGAAGCAGCCCCGCGGCACAGTCACCCAACGTGTCGGGCGTGCACAAGCATCGTTGCTCACAGGGTCCACGAACCCGAAGGGGCCGACACCGGGCCGGCCCGTTCTCCGCGTGCCCTGGTGCCGCCCGCCGGGGCGCGCCCCATCAGCGTGTCAGGCGCACCATGTCGACCGTACCGGCGAGGTTTCTGAAGGCAGCACGGAAGCTTTCGATGCTATTGATGGTGAAATATCTCTCAGGCGAGGCGCATCGCTGGAAATAGGGCGTGGAATGATTGTTGCCCGGCAGCTGCAGCACGGCCACCTCGATGCCCTGCTGCTTCATGCCCTGGCAGACCCGCTCCATGCTCTCGAAGGCCATCCGGTTGCCGGTGTTGAAGCCCCAATCGGTGAAATTGCCGCTGGCGTCCAGAAGCTCCGAGTTGTCGAACCCATTGCGTCCGTCGGTCACGAAGACCACGAGCTTGCGTGTCTCTGCTGCCTGTCGGGGATAGTTGCCCCGGTTCCACTGGTTGCGCCAGCGGGGCGAGACCATCCGCCATGCCCAGGCCATGGCCTCGTCGAACCGACCGGACCCGTGGCGTCCCATATTGTCGATGGCGGCTATCAGCGGCTCGGGCGCGGTTTCGGCCACGGTTGCCGCAGCCCCATTGCAGCGCACATCGTACGTCCAGCCGTTCTTGTCGGTGTAGGGCTGGTGATTGGCCTCGTACTGGAATTGCAGGATCGAGGGCGGATCGTCGGTCAGCCGGAACGGCTCGCCGGGCAGCAGCCGGCGCCAGGTTCGGCCCGCCTCGAACGGATAGGGCTTGCCATTCGCCAACTGGTAGCGCGGCTTCAGGCAGCCTTGCCAATTCTGCGGCGAGCTTCCCTGCGCCCAGGCATGGGCACGGTTCGCGGGCAGTCTCACCCGATCGTGGAACGGCATGATCGATCCAAAGACCGTGTCACGCTGTGCGCCTGCATAGACGCCGGTCACGAAATCCTTCATGGCCTTCAGCGCCTGCGGCCGCTGGGCATCGTCGAAGAAGGTCGACTCCGTGATGTCGAAGGCGATGACGAACTCCAGCGGACCGCCACCCGACGCGTTGCGCCTCGCCTCTGCCGTTACGGCAACGGGAATGGTCGACTGACCGATCACCTTGATCAGGTTCGTGGGAACCGATCCGCTGAAGGTGAACCGATAGGCACCGTTACCGATGTCGCTCAGAGAACCGGACGCGCCGGATACGCCGGGGAAACCACCGGCATTGCTGGCGAAGATCGCGCGGGCCAGCTTCTGACGATCCTCATGCGAGGTTCCCGCCGGGAGGCCTGCGGCCGCGAGCACGGCCGCATCAGCCGCCTGCTGCAGGTGATTGCGGGCCTGGCTGGCCGCGTTGTAGTCAAGCGCCGCTCCGACCAGCCCGATGATGGGGGTGAGGCCGAGCGCGAACATCACGCCCATCGTGCCAGCCGAATTCCTGACAAATCGGTTGCCGTGCGTGATCAGCGCTTTCAACCGTGCAGTCTGGATGCGATTCATGGTGCGCCTGTCTCGACTGTGACTGGAAAACCGTCACCGGGGACAGTCGCACGCATCTTCTAAAATGACGTGTGCGTGTTTTCGGTTTTTTCGAACCGACGAAGTGACGGTCTCTTAATCGAGACGCAGCGGAGTGCGCGCTGTCTGCCGTCACACCACAGCCGACGCGCTGCAGCGGAAAGATCAACCGCAGTCACGTCAAACCGCTTGCAGCCATGGGCTTTACGGCGGCGGCGACCAGCCCTATCCCGTCACCCATGACGGCGCTTCGGCCATCCGAACCAAAACACCCGGTGGACGCGATCACCGCCACGCCGTCCATGGCGCAGTATCTCGAGATCAAGGCCGCCAATCCGGATTGCCTGCTGTTCTACCGGATGGGCGACTTCTACGAGCTGTTCTTTGGCGACGCGGAGGTGGCGTCGCGCGCGCTCGGCATCGTGCTGACCAAGCGCGGCAAGCACGCCGGTGAGGACATCGCCATGTGCGGCGTGCCGGTGTCACGCGCCGATGACTACCTGCAACGGCTGATCGCGCTGGGTCACCGGGTGGCAGTGTGCGAACAGCTTGAGGATCCGGCGCAAGCGCGCAAGCGTGGCTCGAAGGCCGTGGTCCGCCGCGATGTCGTGCGGCTGATCACGCCCGGCACCGTCACCGAGGACAACCTGCTCGAGCCGGGCCGGGCAAGCGCGCTCGTGGCGCTCGCCAGACGCAAGACCGGCGACGCACAGCATCGCTATGGGCTGGCCACCGTCGACATCTCGACAGGGCGTTTCACCGTCTGCGAGGTGGCTGAGTCTGCCCTGATGGCGGAGCTGGCCCGCATCGACCCGCAGGAGATCGTCGCGCCGGACACGATCTTCGATGATCCGGCGTTGAAGGGCTTCTGGCGCGAGCAACGCGCGGCAGTGACACCGCTGCCCCGCGCCGGGATCGACCCGGCCGCAGCCGAGCGGCGGCTGACGGAGCATTTCGGCGTTACCTCGCTGGAGGCGTTCGGCGATTTCACCCGCGCCGAGATCGCCGCTGCGGCAAACGCGCTTCTCTATATCGACCGCACGCAACGGGGTGCCCGGCCGATGCTGTCGCCACCGCAGCGGGAAGAGGCGGAGCGCCGTCTGCGCATCGACCCGGCGACACGCGCCAATCTGGAGCTCAGCCGCACCCAGTCGGGCGAACGGGCCGGCAGTCTCCTGGCTTCCATGGACAGGACGCTGACTCCGGCTGGCGCGCGCTTGCTGGCGGAGCGCCTCGCGGCGCCGCTGACCGATCCTGTCGCGATCGGCGAACGGCAGGATACCGTTCAGGTCTTCGTCTCGGCGCCGATGCTGCGAGCCGATGTCCGCGAGGTGTTGCGCCATGCGCCGGATCTCGAGCGCGCGCTCGGACGGCTGGCGCTCGATCGCGGCGGCCCGCGCGATCTCGCGGCCATCGCGGCCGGACTGGAGTCTGCGCATGGCGTGGCGCGAATGCTTGCCGATCAGCTCGCGCTCCCGCCGGAACTCGCTGAAGCGGTCAAGCGGTTGTCGGCGCCACCGCTGTCGTTGGCACATCGCCTGCGCGACGCGCTGGCCGAGACCCTGCCGCTGATGGCCCGCGATGGTGGGTTCGTCCGCGAGGGTCACAGCGCCGAGCTCGACGAGCTTCGCCTGCTGCAGAGCGATTCGCGTCGGGTCATCGCCGAGCTGCAGATGCGTTACGCCCAGGACACGGAGGTTCGGGCCCTGCGCATCAAGCACAACAACATGCTGGGCTATTTCATCGAGGTGCCGCAGGCGGCCGGCGAGGCCTTTCTCAAGCCGCCGCTGCGCGACATCTTCGTTCATCGCCAGACCATGGCCGGGGCGATGCGCTTCACGTCGGCGGAGCTCTCCGGCTTGCAGGACCGCATCGCCTCGGCGGCCGATCGGGCGCTGAAGCTGGAGCTTGCGCTGTTCGCGGCGCTGCGAGGCGCGGTGCTGGAAGCGGCCGAAACCATCCGCGCCGCGGCGCAAGCGATCGCAACGATCGACGTGGCCGCCGGCCTTGCCGAAGTCGCCGACGATCTGGGCTGGGTCAGGCCGCATGTCGATGACAGCACGGCCTTCGTCATCGAAGGCGGGCGGCACCCCGTCGTCGAGGCGGCGCTGCGGCGCGACGGCAAGCCCTTCGTCGCCAATGATTGCGACCTGACGGGCGAGGGCGGCGGGCGGATCGTGCTGCTCACCGGCCCCAACATGGCAGGCAAGTCGACCTATCTGCGCCAGAATGCGCTCATCGCCGTGCTTGCCCAGATGGGATCGTTCGTGCCGGCACGAGCTGCGCGCATCGGCGTGGTTGACCGCCTGTTCAGCCGCGTCGGCGCCGCCGATGACCTGGCGCGGGGACGTTCGACCTTCATGGTCGAGATGGTGGAGACCGCCGTCATCCTCAACCAGGCCGGCCCGCGCGCGCTGGTCATCCTCGACGAGATCGGTCGCGGCACGGCGACCTTCGACGGGCTCTCGATCGCCTGGGCGGCGGTGGAGCACCTGCACGAGACCAACCGCTGCCGGGCCATCTTCGCCACGCACTTCCATGAGCTGACCGCGCTTGCCGCTGCCCTGCCGCGCCTGACCAATGCAACGATGCGCGTGACCGAATGGCAGGGCGACGTCGTCTTCCTGCACGAGGTAACGCCCGGGGCAGCCGACCGCTCCTATGGCATCCAGGTGGCCAAGCTCGCCGGCCTTCCGCCGGCCGTGATCGAGCGAGCGAGGCTGCTGCTGACAGAGCTCGAGAAGACCGAACGTGAGAAGCCCGTGGCAGCCATCCTCGACGATCTGCCGCTGTTCGCTGCGCCCGCGCACCGCCCGGCCCACGCCGCCGCAGCGGCTGTTGTCGACCCGTTGCGCGAGATGCTCGCTTCGATCGATCCCGACGAGATGTCGCCGCGCGAGGCGCTGGATGCGCTCTACCGGCTCAAGAAGGCGGCCGCCCCATGATGTCCGGCATCAGGAGGGTCGCCGCGCTCGTCACCCCGGTGTGGTGGGTGTGTTGGGCAGCGCCGCAGGCCGTGGCGCAAGGACAAGCGGATCCGCCGCGGCAGCGTCAGCCGGCCGTCACCATCCCGTTCCATGGCGACCCGCGCGTTCGCGTCGAGCGGCCCGAGACACCTCCGCCGCGAACCTTGCGCCTCGTCACCGATCACGAGTTCCCTCCGCTGGACTTCGCCGTTCCGGACGGTCAGCCGACCGGTTTCTCGGTCGCGCTGATTCGCGCGATCTTCCCCCCGCGCGCCATTGCCTGCACCACCCAGGTGCGCCGCTTCGCTCTGCTGCTGTGGGCCGTGA
>CAZDUL010000059.1:0-7181 GCA_964508635.1 uncultured Allobosea sp.
CGACCCGGCCCGGCCACGTGGGACGCGAACGACCCGACCCAGGGGCGCGCCACCGCACCCGCGGCCGGCCGCCCGCCCGGGACGCGCCGCGGCGTGCGCCACACCGTCACCGTCAGGGCGGTGGAGGACAGGCCGGTAGCCCTTGCGTCGGACAGAGCCGGCAACGAGGACACGCCGATCGCCACCCACCTGTCGCGGGCGATCGGCGCCGACACCGATGGCAGCGAGACCCTCTCCGCCCGCATCCTCGACGTGCCCTCCGGCGCGATCCTTGCGGCCGACACCAGCGGCGGCGGCGCCATCCTCGACAATGGCGATGGCACCTGGTCGATCACCGCGCCGACGACGGCGCAGCTCGACGCCATCTTGCGGAGCATCACCTTCCAGCACGGCGCGCACCAGGCCGGGCCGGTGACGATGCGCCTCGCGGTGACATCGACGGAAGATGCGAATGGCCCGGAGGTCGCCACCAAGACAGCCGCCGCCGTCACGCCCTTCACCGTGATGGTGGCGGCGGTGGCGGACACGCCGCAGCTGACCGTCATCAACGCCACAGGCGGCGCGGCCGGCTTCGAGGATACGGCCATTCCGCTCAACATCCAGGCCCGGCTCGTCGATACGGACGGCTCGGAGGTGCTGACCGCGCGGATCGCGAACGTTCCGGCAGGCGCCAGCTTCGTGAATGGCGGCGGCGCTCCGGTCGGCACGGCCCTCGGCGGCGGCGTCTGGAGCTTCACCCAGGCGGAACTCGCCGGCCTGCGGATCGTTCCGCCCTTCAACAGCAACGATGATTTCACGCTGTCCGTGACGCTTCGCGCGACCGAAAGTCAGGCCGGTGTGCCCGGCCTAGGCGATTTCCGGGAGGTTACGGCTCCGCTCCTGGTCGAGGTCATCGGCGTGGCCGACATGCCGACGCTCACCGTTTCGACCGTGAGCGCCACCGAGGACCAGCCCTATCCGCTCGGCAGCGCCATCAGCGGCGCACTGAACGACCTCGACGGCTCGGAGGTGCTTTACTATGTCATTTCCGGTTTGCCGGCTGGCGTGGTGCCCTCCGTCGGCACCTATATCGGCGGCGAATGGCAGCTCACTGCGGCGCAGTTGCCGCTGCTCACCATTCCCGCCGTGCCGAATTTCTCGGGCAACTACACCACGACCTTCGCGCCGGGGCTGACCGTGCGCGCGGTCGCCCAGGAGAACGACGGCAACCAGACATCGACCACTCGACCGCTGACCATCCTCGTCGCTCCAGTGATGGATGCGTTCCCGGGGTGGAGCCCGTCGGTGCAGGTGACCGAGGACAACGACATCCCGCTGGGCGCAGCCGCCTTCGCGGGCCTCCCGGATAGCGACGGCTCGGAGCGGATCGTCTCCTACACGTTCAACCTGAACGGCGTGATCACCGCCGCGGGCATCGGCGCCAATGTGCCGAACGTGGCGACGCTGATCGCCGGCCACATGACCGGCACGTTCACCAACAATGGCGACGGCACGATCACCGTGCTGGCGGAGAACCTCGGCGGCGTGCGGCTGCTGGCCTCCGCCTTCCGGGATTCCAACATCGACTTCACGATCCCCGTCAGCGCGCTCGTCAGCGAGGCGGGCGGGCTGACGCAGGTCGTGAACGGGAGCTACAGCGTCGATATCGTCGGCGATGCCGACGTGCCAACGGTGTTCGCGAACAACATCACCGCCGTCACCGGCCAACCGACCGCGATCAACCCGACCGGAGCCGAGTTCGGCGGCGCGATCACCGACCGGGACGCGATCGACCTGGGCCGGCCGAATTCGGAGCGCATCTACTACATCGTCAGCGGTCCGGGGCAGACCATCGGCCGGGACATCGCCTTCTTCCGACCGGATGGCCAGCTCGCGGGCCTGAACAACAACGACGGCACCTGGTATCTGACGCCGGATGACCTGATCGACCTGAGGATCTCCTCGCGCTACGGATTCGAGGGCACGGTCAATCTCGCGCTGACGGCTGTCACCGTCGAGAACGATGGGGACCTTGCGACAAGCGCCGCGCCGGCGACGTTCGCCGCCACCTTCCTGCCGGATCCCGGCGGCGGCGGCGGCGACATCGCGCCGCTCGCGCCCCTCGTCACCATCACCCCGATGACGACGGATGAGGACAACAATGTCGTCTTCACCGTGATGGCCGCACCGGCACCCGGCGATCCCTCGCCCATGCCGCCGACCGTCACGCTGCTGATCTCGGACCTGCCGGCCGGTGCGACCATCACCGGCGCGACGCTCAACCCGAACACGGGACGCTGGATCGCGACGGCGGATGACCTGTCGGCTGGCCGCGTGCGCATCAAGCCGCCGTTGAACCTGTCCGGCACGATGAACGTCACGGTCGAGGCCGTGGCGATGAACACGCAGCTCAACACGGCGACGACAGGGCCGCAGGTCGTGCCGGTCTCGCTCACGCCTGTGGCGGACGGCCCGGCGATCTCTGCTGCTCCGGCGACCGGCCTGGAGGATACGGCGACCGCGCTCAACATCACGGTCGGCGTCCGCGATACCGATCCGGCGAGCCCGGAGCACCTCAGCGGGCCAATCCGCATCACCGTCTCGGGCGGCGCGACACTGTCGGCCGGCACGCTGGTCTCGCCCGGTGTCTACGATCTGACGCCCGCGCAATTGGCCGGCCTCACGGTCAGCCCCGCCCCGCACTGGCATGGCACCATCGCGGTGAGCGTCACGGCAACCACCATCGAGCCCGCCAACGGCGACACCGAGACCACGACATCAACGTTCAATGTCGTGGTCGCCCCGCAGGCCGACGCGCCCCTTGCCACCGCAAGTTCCGCAAGCGGCATCGAGGACAGCGTCATCGCACTGCCCGGTCTGAGCGCCGCCCTCGTCGACATCGACGGCTCCGAGGTGCTGTCGGTGAAGATCGCCGGGATCCCGACCGACTCGATCCTGTCGGCGGGCTCCAACAATGGCGACGGCAGCTGGACCATCCCGGTCGCTGCGCTGGCCGGCCTCTCGATCACGCCGCCGCCGAACTACAGCGGCACCATGAGCCTGACCCTCGAAGCCTTCACGCTCGACGCAAACGGCTCGACGGCGGTCACTTCCGTGCCGTTCACGGTGACGGTTACCCCGCGCGCGGACGCACCGACGCTCGCTCCGCTATCGGTCAGCGGGCTGGAAGACAGCCTCGTGCCGCTCGCCCTTGGCCTGCAGCTTGCGGATACCACAGGGACATCGCCTGGCGAGAACCCGCCGGAACTGGTCGAGCTCACCTTCACCGGGCTGCGTCCCGGCGCAGGGCTTGCAGCCACGGCGGGCGGGACGCTGGTCCAGCTCACAGCCGACAGCTGGCGTTTCACCGGCACGCTGGCGCAATCGGCCGGCCTCGCCTACGCGCCAACGCCGCACTTCGCGGGCGGCGACGTAATCGATGTCAGCGCGGTGACGATCGACGGCACCGATCGCAGCGCGGCTGTGACCGGAAGCTTCATGGCCACGACGTCGGCGGTGGCGGACGCGCCGCGCCTGCTCGCCACCGGCGTCGCCGGACCGGCCGCATCCACCATTCCTCTCAACATCGAGGCGGCGCTCATCGATATGGACGGTTCCGAGAGCTTGTCCTCGATCACGCTGACAGGCGTTCCGGGCGGCGTCAGCTTCTCGGCCGGCAACTCCGGCGGGGCTGGCGTCTGGGTTCTGAGCCCGGCGCAACTCGCCGGGCTGACCATGACGCTTCCAGCCGGGCAGACTACCTTCACGTTGACCGCGAGCGTGAGCGCAACCGAGAGCAGCAACGGCGCGGTGGCGACGAGCACACAGCTGTTCACGATCAGCGTCGGCGCCGGCGGAGCCAACATCGTCGGCGATGCGGCCGACAACGCCCTGACGGGTGGAGCCAATGCCGACATGCTGCGC
The DNA here is from genome assembly GCA_964508635.1 of uncultured Allobosea sp. Lineage (GTDB taxonomy): Bacteria > Pseudomonadota > Alphaproteobacteria > Rhizobiales > Beijerinckiaceae > Allobosea. The sequence continues at coordinate 3,904 of CAZDUL010000059.1, forward strand.
GGCGGCACCGGCGCCGACACGCTGCAGGGCGGAAACGGCAACGACACGCTGATCGGCGGTCCCGGCGCCGACCTGCTCATCGGGGGGCTGGGCGCGGACAGGCTGGTCTGGGAAGCCGGAGACGCCATCGGCGGCCCCGACATCGTGCAGGGCTTCGCCACGGCGCAGGACGACCGGCTCGACATCGGCGGACTGCTCAACGGCTATGGCGGAGGCTCGCTCGCCGGCTTCGTGCAGTTCGTCGAGGGCAGCGGCAACACGACCGTCAACATCGATCCGAACGGGGGCTCGGCCTTCAGCACCAGCATCGCCATCCTGCAAGGCGTGACCGGTCTCAATGTGGAGACCATGCGGCTGAGCGGCCATCTCGTGGCGTGAAGTGCAGAGGCTGTGAAAGGGGTTGTATTATACAATCACTGGTCGAATTTTCTGACTGGATCAGAAATTCTTTGTGCAGACCAATAATTCGCATAATTTTCGCATCGAATCAGGCGTTTTGCGTGTCGCGTGTGCGTGCAACATCAGGCTTCTGCACCCTGGAGCTTTCGTGGTGTCCCGGCCCTCACTCGCGATCGGTTTCTCGTTGGTGCTCCTCGCGCCGACGCTGGTTCATGCCGAGAGCCTGACCTCGGTGGTTCGGCGCACGCTGGCGACGAATCCTGACCTTAAGGCACTTTCCTTCAACCGGCAGGCCATCGACGAGGAGCTCGAGGCGGCCCGCGGCCTCGGTCGTCCAACCGTCGATGCTCGCGCAGCGATAGGACATCGTCATCGGGAGGGCGTCACCGGCGTCGCGCCGGAGATCCACACCCGCAGCTCCCGCAACCGCGGCGAGGCCGGAATCACGGTCGCCCAGCGCCTGTTCGACGGCGGCGAGACCCGCGCGCAGATCGAGCGGCAGACCAACCGGGTCGAAAGCGCCCGCTCGCGCGTGATGGACACGGCCAACGCGATCGCGCTGCAAGCGGCGCAAGCCTATCTCGAGATCCAGCGCACATCGCGCGTCAAGGCGATCGCGCAGGCGAATGTGCGCGCGCATGAGCGCCTTCTCGGCAAGGTGCGTGCGCGCAGCGAGGGCGGCCGCGGCTCGGCTGCCGAGGTCGCGCAGGCCACGGCCCGACTGAGTGCCGCGAAAGCGGCCCTGCTTGAAACCGAAGGGCGACATCGCGATGCAGTGGCGCTGTTCATCGCCGTCGTCGGCTCGCGTCCGCCCTCGCGCCTGCAGCCGGTCAATCCACCGGTCAAGGCCTTGCCCGCCAATGTGGACAGCGCGGTGCGCCACGCCCAGCAGGGCTCTCCGGCCATCATCGCGCGCATGTTCGACGCGCAGGCCGCAGCGGCCGCGATCGATGTCGCCCGCTCGGAGTTCTATCCGAAGGTGACGGCGGAGCTGTCCGCCGACTACTACAACGACATGGATCGTTCCGTCGGGCGGCGCACCGACGTCACGGGCATGCTGGTTCTCCGGCAGAACCTGTATCGCGGTGGCATCGACTCGGCGCGGGTGCGCGAAGCCACCGCCCGCGCCAGCGAGGCGCAGGCGACGGCCGACCTGATGCGCCGCACCGTGGAGCGGGAGGTGCGCCTGTCATGGACGGCCATGACCATCGCGCGGGCCCGGGCCGAGGCCCTCGCGCGGCAACTGGAGCAGAACCGCCAGGTGGTCAGCGCCTATACCGAGCAGTTCGAGCTCGGGCAGCGCACCCTGATCGATCTTCTCGACATCCAGAACGAGATCTTCGTCAACGAGACGACGCTGACGACGGAGCAATTCGTCAGCAACTTCAACGTGTTCCGCGTGCTCGCGGCGATGGGTCGGCTGGTGCCCTCGCTTGGCCTCGACTACAACGAGGAAGCGAGGCGCATGCCGGTTCCGACCGGCGCGCTGATGCCGTGACGACCAGGCTGCAAGGCCTCCCCGAACGGCCTGCCTTAAGCGCTTGTTAGCCATATCGGGCGAAAGGTGGCGCGTGGATGTTGCATCCGCGCGGCCTCGAACATCGGCCGGATCGTCGCCCGCCTCAACCGAAGGCCAGCACAGGCAGAAGCCAAAGCCATGACCGTCAGCGACGCCGCTTCCGGCACCGCCTCCCCGATGGCCGGCATCGACGCCAGGGCCCTGCAGGCGCAGCTTCAGGCCTCACTTGGCCCGGGCGGAATCCTTGCGGCCCCGACGGCACAGCCTCCAGCCAGCGCAGCCGCGCCCGGGGGCGACGATGGCGCGCCGCTGTGCTGGCGCGATCTCGTCTCGCCGCGGCGCTCGCTCTACGGGCAGGCCGTGGTGGGGACCATCACGATCAACCTGCTGGCGCTGGCCGGCTCGCTGGTCATCATGAACGTCTACGACCGCGTGCTGCCGAACCAGGCCATGGAGACGCTGACCGCGCTCGTGATCGGGGCCTGCCTCGCTGCCATCTTCGAGTTCACATTGCGCACCACCCGCGGCGCGCTGATCGACGCAGCAAGCCGCGATGTGGACGTGGCCTTATCGGCCAAGCTGTTCGGACGCGTGCTCGGGGCGCGCACGCAGGCCGGGCCATCGTCCACCGGCGTTCGGCTCAACACGCTGCGCGAATTCGAGGCGCTGCGCGAATTCTTCACCGCAGCCACCCTGACCACCCTGGGCGATCTGCCGTTCGCGGCGCTGTTCATCCTCATCATCGCAGTCATTGCAGGACCGCTCGTGGCCGCCCCGCTGGCGCTCATCCTGCTGCTCCTCCTCGCACAACTGGCGCTTCAGGTGCCGCTGACGCGCCTGACGGCCGAGAGCTTCCGCGACACGGCGCAGAAGAACGCCGTGCTGGTGGAGACGCTGGTCGGCCTGGAGACGCTCAAGGGCCTGCGCGCCGAACGCTGGGCGCAGGCCCTTTGGGATCGCTCCGTCGCCGAGCATGTCCGTGTCGGGTTGAAGACGCGCTTTCTCAACGCGCTGGCCCAGAACAGCATTGGTCTGCTGCAGACGCTGGCAACCATGGCGCTGCTGGTTCATGGCGTCATCCTCGTTGGTCAGGGCGCGATCACCGTCGGCGCGCTGATCGCCTCGATGATGCTGATGGGCCGCGCCGTCGCCCCGATCGCGCAGGGGGCGATGCTGATCGGCCGCCTGCACCACATGCTTATCGCCTGGCGGGCGCTGGCCCATCTCGCCGGCGACACGCCGGAGCGCGCGGCTGGCGCGGACCTGATCCGGCCTTCTGCCGCCCATTGCGCAAGCCGCTTCGACCACGGTCGCCTACGTGAGCAGCCTGTTGCGGCCCCCGCGCGAGTGCAGCCGAGCC
>CAZDUL010000060.1:0-4877 GCA_964508635.1 uncultured Allobosea sp.
TCGCTCAGGATCGTAGGGTCCGTGATCATCCGGGCGATACCAGCGGCATCCCAGCCATGGGCGAAGCTTGCCGCGTGCAATCCTGCCGCCGCCGCCGCATGAGAGGGCGACAGGGGCGCAAGGCGCTGCGCCGGCGGACCGAACACCTTCTCCAGCAGGCGTTGCGCGAGCGCGATCACAGTCGCTCCAGCCGGCCATGGGTCTGCGGCCTGGCATCCGCAGCCTTGAGGTAGAGCGGGCGCGGCGGTGCAGCCTGCGGCTCGGCCACAAGGCCGAGGCGCGCCACCCAGCGGATATCGGGAGCTGGCAAGGCTTCCACCATCACCGCATCGAGCCCCTGCGCCCAGGCGGCTTGCGCCACCAGCGGCGCGCCGGAACCGGCAAGGCTCACTGGGCCCGGCGCGATCAGCGCGACCGCCTGGGCAACCGACAGCTGCGCCGGGAGCGCAAGCTGCGCCCCATCGGGCCCGACAGCATGGAAATAGACCGCGCCATGGCGGGCGTCGAGCGCAGCGGCAACAATCCGCCCGGGCTCCCGGCCGAGGAGCGGCGCGCAGGTAGCGGCCAGCGTGCTGACCCCGACCACCGGCAGCCCCGTCGCCACGCCAATGGCGCGCGCGGCGGACAGCCCGACACGCAAGCCCGTGAAACTGCCGGGACCGACGGTCACGGCGACACGATCCAGTGTCTCAAACCCGCCTGCGGCCGCCATCACCCGCTGCAGCAACGGCACAAGCGCCTCGGCATGGCCGCGCTCCAGGTCGATCTGCTCGATCGCCGCCGGCTCGGCGTCGCCCTCCTTCAGGACGCAGGCAGAGCAACGGCCGAGCGCCGTATCGATGGCAAGAACGCGCAACCGCCTGCTTCCCCGATTGCTCAGATGGCCTGAACTTCACGCACCTCGGGCAGGAAGTGCTTCAGAAGGTTCTGGATGCCGTGCTTCAGCGTCGCCGTCGAGGAGGGGCAGCCCGAGCAGGAGCCCTTCATCGCAAGGTAGACCACGCCATCGCGAAAGCCGCGGAAGGTGATGTCGCCGCCATCGCTGGCAACCGCCGGACGCACGCGGGTTTCCAGCAGGTCCTTGATCGTCTCCACCGTCTTTGCGTCGGCATCCTCGAAGAACTCGCCCTCGTGCTGCGAAGCCGGGGCGCTGCCAGGCTTTAACAGTGGCCGGCCGGAGATGAAGTGCTCCATGATAGCGCCGAGGATCGCAGGCTTGAGATGCTGCCACTCGCCCGCTCCCTTGGTTACCGTGACGAAATCGGAGCCGAAAAACACGCCCGTCACGCCCTCGATGCCGAACAGGCGCTCCGCCAGCGGGCTGATCTCCGCCTCGGCCGGATCGCGCAGGTCGAGTGTCCCGTCGCCCATGACGGGGCGGCCGGGCAGGAATTTCAGCGTCGCCGGATTCGGCGTGGCTTCGGTCTGGATGAACATCGGTGGGCTCCCTCGGTTCAGGGCCGGGTCAAGGCCGGCGATCTCCGATGCGTCATACATAAGTCCAACGCGCGACATGCGCCAGACGCGCCGCCCGATCGCTCAGCGTCTCAGCGCCGCCAGCCGTTCCAGCGCCGCATCGAGGGTGGCGTCGGTCTTGGCGAAACAGAAGCGCACCACGTTGCGCACCGTCCGCTGCGCATAGAAGGCGCTGACCGGGATCGCGGCGACGCCGTGGCGCGTCACCAGAGTCTCGCAGAAGCGCACGTCGTCGTCTTCGCCAAGCGGAGCGATGTCGATGTTGAGAAAATATGTGCCGGAGCCGGGGATGACGGTGAATCCGAGGCCGGCAAGCCCGTCCGCGAAGCGGTCGCGGGAGCGCTGCAGCGTCGCGCGCATGCCGGCGAAATACGCATCGTCCTTTCCCAGGCCATAGGCGACAGCGCTCTGCAGGTTCGGCGGCGTGGTGAAGGTGAGATACTGATGCGCCTTCGACAGCACGCGCATCAGCGAAGGGGCAGCCATGACGAAGCCGACCTTCCACCCGGTAAGCGAGAAGATCTTGCCAGCGGACGAGATCTTCACGGTGCGCTCGCGCATGCCGGGCCGGGCGATCAGCGGGCTGTGGCGCAGCCCATCGAAGATCACATGCTCCCAGACCTCGTCGGAGACGGCGATCGCATCATGGGCCACGCAGAAACGGGCCAACAGGTCGAGATCGTCATCGGAAAAGACCGTGGCGGTCGGGTTCAGCGGATTGTTGAACAGAACGACCTTCGTCTTCGGACCGAAGGCAGCGGCCAGCGCCTCTTCGGTCAGGCGGAAATGCGGCGGCTTCAGCGTCACGAAGCGCGGCACACCCCCGGCGCGCCGCACCAGCGGCAGGTAGGCGTCATACATCGGCTCGAACAGCACCACCTCGTCGCCGGGCTCGATCAGCGCGAGAAGCGCGCCGGCGATCGCCTCCGTGGCCCCCGACGTCACCATGGTCTCGGTATCCGGGTCGAGGTCGAGCCCCTGCCAGCGACGGTAATGGCTGGCCACGGCCTGGCGCAGCTCGGGCAGACCCATCATCGGCGGATACTGGTTCCAGCCGCCGATAACGGCCTCGGCCGCCTTGTGCCGCACATCCTCCGGCCCCGGATCATCGGGGAAGCCCTGGCCGAGATTGACCGCGCCATGCTCGCGCGCCAGCCGCGACATGACCTCGAAAACGGTGGTGGGCAGTTCCGCGAACACGGGATTCATCGGGATCTCAGCTGCGCGTAACTCGTCGGACCGTTCAGAGGAGCGCGTTCTGCTCGGCGAGCCGCCTCAGAGAGGTCTCGGGCCTTGCCCCGATATGGCTGATGATCTCGGCTGCCGCGAGCGCGCCCAGATGCAGCGCGTCGCGCGCCGAGTACTCGCGCGCCAGCCCGAACAGGACCCCGGCTGCGAACAGATCGCCCGCGCCAGTGGTGTCCACCACCTGTTCAACCGGGAAGGCGGGCACGCTGACGGTTTCCTCTCGGGTCACCGCCATCGCTCCGTGCTCGGAGCGGGTGACGATCCCCAGCACCGGCTCGTCGCGCAACGCTGCCAGGGCCGTGTCGAAATCAGCCGTCTGGTAGAGGCTTTTCAGCTCGTGCTCGTTGGCGAAGACGATATCGACGACGCCGTTGCGCATCAGCCCCATGAACTCGTCGCGCCAGCGGTCGACGCAGAAGCTGTCCGACAATGTCAGGGCCACGCGCCGGCCCGCAGCGTGGGCGATGCCGGCCGCCAGGCGGAAAGCCTCCTTGGCAGCCGGCGGGTCCCAGAGATAGCCCTCGAGGTAGAGCGTGGCGGCAGCCCTGATCGCCTCCGCATCGACATCGGCGACGGTCAGCTTCTGGCAGGCGCCGAGATAGGTGCTCATCGAGCGTTGGCCGTCCGGGGTGACGACGATGAGGCAGCGCGCCGTGGTCGGGCCATCGGTGGCGGCGGCCGTGTCGAAGGCGACGCCGAGCGAGGTCAGGTCGTGGCGGTAAAGCGCGCCGAGCTGATCATCGCGCACCTTGCCGATGAAGGCGCCGCGCCCGCCGAAGGAGGCCACACCCGCCACGGTGTTGGCCGCCGAACCGCCGGACACGACGCGGCCCGGGCCCATCGCTGCATAGAGGCGTTCGGCCCGCTCCTCGTCGATCAGTGTCATGCCCCCCTTCTGGATGGCGTGAGCGACAAGGAAGTCATCCTCTGCCTGGGCGATGACATCGACGATGGCGTTTCCGAGGGCGAGGGCGTCGAACTGGAAGCTGTTCATGGGGAACCGGTGAGCGGGAGGAGCGGAAGGGGCTTTCAGCAGGAAGCGAAACGTGGCAACGCGGGAATTGTGGGGCCTGTCGCACCTGAGCCGGGCCGGGTCAACGGTCGGCAACGGGACCATCGGCGCGCAGACCGTTCAGCGCGTCCGAATCCGCCTCGTCCAGCACCGCCAGCAGGTGCATCAGAACGCGGCGGTCGAGCTCGTGGATCCTGGCCGCGAGCCGGTTGGCCAGCAGCGTCGCCTCCGGATCCAGGCCGGCGGTGTCGACCACGACGCGGGGATCCGAGAGATCGGCCAGCCGCACCAGCTCGTCGGCCTCGTCCCAGATGACGCCAAGCGCGTGGATGATGCCCTGAACCAGGGCGAAGGTCGGCTTGCCGCGCCGACCGTGCTCGAGCGCCGAGAGATACGCGCCCGACACGCCAAGCCGCGCCGCCAGCTCCTGTTGCGACAGGCCGCAGCGTTCGCGGATCGCGCGCACCCTGGCGCCGAAGGGTGTCAAGCGCCCTTCCTCCCCTGCGGAGCATCGCGATGGCGACGAAGCCTGACATAGAGTGCTCCGGCGCCGCCATGGCGCAGGGCGGCCTGCTCGAACCCCATCACCACGCCGCGCAGATCCGCCATCCGCAGCCAATGCGGAACCATGCGCCGCAGCACACCGCGCTCATCGGACAGGCCAGGCCCTTGAGCGCTTCCCGCGGCGCCCTTGCCGGTGATGACGAGAACCAGTTTCGCCCCATTCTCCTGCGACCGGCGCAGGAAGCTGCACAGCCGCGCATGGGCCTCGTCCTGCCGCAAGCCATGCAGATCGAGAATGCCCTCGAGCGGGACGACGCCGCGCTTGAGCGCGGTCAGCGTTCGCCGCTCGAGCGGGGCCAGCGGAGGGACCACCGGATGCTTCACGGCTGTCACGGGCGGATGTCCCGGCGCGGCGGGGGGACCGGCGACCGGCCGGACGCATCCCTCTGGCGATGGGTTGGTCCTGAGAATGGGAGTCGCATGCCCCTGTAACGCTCGCACGCTTCGGGTCACATGGGTCCCCAGTCAGACCTCCTCCTACTGACGGGTGCGCTCGCCGCGCAGCATCATCGGCCCGCACACTGTGAACGCCTGACAAGCGGCACGGCATCGCACACCCGGAACCGCGAGCTCGTCT
>CAZDUL010000061.1:0-8377 GCA_964508635.1 uncultured Allobosea sp.
CGTCGGGGCGCGCCACGGGCGGCGGCGTCTGGCGGAGCAGCAAGACGTGAGACCCCTGCGAGTACTCCTTCCGCGATCGGCCGCGGTCAAGTGGCAACCAGCAGCGCCAGCAGGGCCGCGGGAGGCGCGGCCTTGGAAAGCCGAGCGGAGAGGCCGCCTGCCAGGACAGCTGCGAGCATCCCGCCCAACGCAAGAGCCGCGATGTCGGCGATGTGCAGCGCCAGCGGGGCGAGCGTCAGCGTGCCGCCGCGGAAAGCGAGGGCTCCGGCGAGCGTTGCGAGCGAGATCACGGCATTGAGCGGGATGACGTCGCGTGCCGCCAGTCCGAAGCGCCGCAACAGGATCGGAATCCGGAACTCGCCGCCGCCGAGACCCACGAGCCCGCCCATCATGCCCACGGGCACGCCCCAGGCTGCTGCTTCGAGTCGCTTGCCGGTCATGCCGCGTGCTCCGGCGCCATCAGCTGGATCCCTTCCGGCATCAGCGCGACGGTGACGGGCGAGCCGGGGGCAAGCCCCGTGCGGCGGGCATAGTGGGCTGGCATGGTCATGGCGAGCAGCGGGGCGTCCGCGCCATCCAGAACAACCGTCGCCGAAAGGCTTTCGCTGAGCTGCACCAGGTCGCGGATGGTGCCGGCGAAGCGATTTGGCATCGTATCGGCCTGTTCCAGATCCGTGCGACTCATGAGGACCTGCGCACCGGGGATCGTCCAGGCCACCCGGTCGCCGTCCCGGAAATCGCCGATGCGCGCAACCACCAGCTGCCGTCCGTTCCAGTCGAGCCGCGCTGCATCGCCCCCGGCGGCGATGATGCGTCCCGTGAAGATGTTCCTGAGGTCGACGAGTCGGGCGGCCCGGACGCTCGTGGGGCGCGCCAGCACGTCGCACGGAGCGCCGGTCTGCAGAATGGTTCCACGATCCAGCAGGCACATGCGTCTGGCGACGCGCGCGGCCTCGTCGAAGTCATGGGTAACGACGATGATCGGGATCGGAAAGCTGCGACGCAATTCGTCGAGCTCGTTGTAGAGCGTCTGGCGGGTCACGCGGTCGACCGCCGAAAAGGGCTCGTCGAGCAGAAGCACGTCCGGATCCCTCGCCAGAGCCCGCGCGACGGCGACCCGCTGCTGCTGGCCACCCGAGAGTTCGGCCGGCTTGCGCGCATCGAGGCCCGCGAGATGGACAAGCGACAACAACTCGCTGGCGCGTGCGGCGCGGGCGTCCTTCTCCAGATGCCCAAGTGCTGCGGCCACATTGGCTTGCGCGGACATGTGCGGGAACAGCGCGTAGTTCTGGAATACCAGTCCGACCTTGCGTCGGTGCGGCGGCAGGTCGATCCCGTTACGGGTGTCGAGCCAGGTCGCCCCGCCGATATCCACGGAGCCTTCCGATGGGCGGTAGAGACCGGCGACGGTGCGCAAGATGGTGGACTTGCCGCTGCCGGAGGGGCCGACAAGCGCCAGAACCTCGCCGGCAGCGCATGTGAGTTCCACATCGAGCGGAATTGGCCGTGACTGCTTGAGCCGAACCGTCAACGTCTTGTCAGCCATGTCGCCGCCCCACCGATGAAGACAGCCGATACGTCAGCCCCAGCGTGACAAGTGACGTGACGAGGAGTGTCGTCGCCATGACGCCTGCGCTGGCGGTGTCAAAGGCCTGAACGCGATCGTAGATCGCGATGGCGACCGTCTTCGTCTCGCCCGGGATGGAGCCGCCGATCATCAGGACGACACCGAATTCGCCGAGCGTGTGGGCAAAGGTGAGCACAAGACCCATCACGATGCCCTGCCAGGCCAGCGGCAGATCTATGCGCAGCAGGATCTGCCAGGGCGAGAGGCCCGAAACCGCCGCCGCCTCCCGAACCTCCGGCGCGATGGCCTCGAAGGCGCGTTGCATCGGCTGGATCGCGAAGGGCAGGTTGACGAGAAGCGAGGCGAAGACGAGCCCTTCGAACGAGAACACGAACGAGTGGCCGAAGACGGCGGACCAGAGCTGCCCAAACGGTGTCGCCCCGCCCAGACCCACGAGCAGATAGTATCCGAGCACGGTCGGCGGCAGCACGAGCGGGAGCGCCAGCGCCGCCTCGACGAAGCCCTTGCCGCTGAACGATGTGAAGGCGAGCCAACGTCCTACCCCGACGCCGATCGGGAGCAGCAAGGCGACCGTGACGACGCCGAGTTGCAGCGACAGTGAAAGCGCCTGCCAGTCCATGACAGCCTCAAGCTGTCTCGCCCGGGAGCAGGAAGCCGTAGCGTTTCAGGATCGAGCGGGCGGGCGGCGACTTCACATAGGCATAGAATGCCTTGGCGACCGCGTCGGCGTTCTTGAGCAGGACCATCTGCTGACGCAGTGGCTTGTGGGTCTCGTCGGGGATGAGCGCATAGGTTCCCAGCCCCTTGAATTGCGGGGCAAGGGCGAGCGACAGGGCGATGATGCCGCCTTGCGTCGATCCGGATGTCGCGAACTGTGCCGTCTGGCTGATGTTCTCGCCCAGCACCAGTGTCGGGCGCACCGCCTCCCAGAGGCCGAAGGTGCGCAGCGCTTCCTCGGCCGCCCGACCGTAGGGCGCATGCTCGGGATTGGCGATGGCGAACCGGACAATGCGACCGTCGGACAGCGCCGCCTTGAAGTCGGAAAGGCGCGGATCGGGGACCCACCGGGCGCCCGTCGGCGCGAACAGCACGATGCGGCCGATGGCGTAAAGGTCGCCACGATCCAGTGTGAGACCCTTGTCGGCAAGTTCGAAGACGAAGCCTTCATCGGCCGACAGGAACATCTGGAAGGGCGCGCCCTGGATGATCTGCGTCTTGAAGTTGCCCGACGAGCCGTAAACCAGCGTCACGAGTTTCCCGGTGCTGCTGCGGAACTCGGCCGCCACCTCGTCGAGCGCGAACTTGAGATCGGAGGCCGCGGCGATGCGCGGTGCGGGAGCAGCTGTCTGCGCTGCAGCAAGATCCGCCGACGCCAGAAGGCTTCCGCCGACCAGAGAAGAGCCGAACAGGCCGAACAGCCTGCGTCGTGACGGCGCATGAAACGGACCAGACAACGTTACCCTCCGCGATATAGCTGATCGGTTATATCGGTTTCCATCTGATGCGGCAAGCGCGCGATCGCCCCGCGGCGTGCCTAAGCGGCTAGCTGCGCGCCAGTGCTTTGAGTTTGGCCAGAGCCGGGGCGGTTGCTGTCGCCGCCGCCCGTTCCGCTTCGCGATAGGCCAGGAGAACCGCGGTGCCGGCGGCGGTAAGGCTGGCTCCGCCGCCGTCCTTGCCCCCCTTCACCGAGGTGACCAGCGGTTCGCGAAAATGCCCGTTCATCGTGTCGATCAGATACCACGCGCGCTTGTAGCTCATGCCCATGCGCCGGGCAGCGGATGCGATCGAGCCCGTCTCGGCAATGCCCTGCAGAAGATCGGCCTTTCCGGGACCGATTGCGGTTCCGCTGTCGAGGACGGCGCGGATGGTCAGGCGGGGTTCGGTCATCGTTTTGAGCTGTTTGATGCCCGCGCAGTCGGCGCCGGGCAAGTCGCGGCTCGTGGCATCACGGGCCCATCACCCGCAGGTTATGCCGCGCTCCGGTTGAAATCGAGCAGCTTCAGTCCGGCGATCCCCGCAACGATCATCACGAAACAGAGCAATCTCAGCGGGCTCTTGTCCTCACCGAGCGCGACGATGCCGTAGATCGCCGTTCCGACAGCGCCGATGCCGACCCACACCGCATAGGCCGTGCCGATCGGGATCGTGCGGGTCGCGAGCGACAGGAAGTACATGCTGCAGGCGATGAATGTGATGCAGAACAGACTCGGCCACAGCCGCGTGAACCCGTCCGTCCGCGGCATGGCGGCCGCATAGACGATCTCCGCACATCCGGCCGCAAGCAAATAGATCCAGCCCATCCCAAGGCGCTCCTGTTTCGATCTGGAGAGCCGCAGACTGGCTGGTGCGCCGTCGGGTCGTCAATCCGAACCGCATGGGGCGGGCAGTCAGCCGAGCCAGTGCTCACGGGGCCGACCTGCATCGAACGGCCTGCAGCAGGCAGGGCAGGCCCGATCTGGGCTTTCGCCCCGGCGGTGGAAGGCAACCTGCCGATCATGGCCGCCACGACGGGAGCGACCGGCGGCTCTAACTGCTGCGCACATGTGCGGCAGGCACGGCATGATGTCCCGAGCCGTCGCGGCCGTGGCGACCGGGAGGGCGTGATCCGGCGCATGGAGTGGGCTGGAAAGCGGATCGCGAACGGCGGGATGCCTCGACGCGTCGCGGCCGCATCGGGATGTCATGGCATTGTCATGCTGGATGCATACGTGTTGTGTCGATAATTATCGACAAATGCGATGGGAGGAGACGACGTGCGCGTGGGTATCAACGGCATGGGCCGTATCGGGCGACTGGCGCTGCGGGCTGCGTTTGGAGGGGCAGGGCGGCCGTCCGATGATCCGCGTGCGGGCAACCGTCTCGAGGTGGTCCATCTCAACGAGATCAGGGGCGGGGCTGCCGCGACGGCGCATCTGCTGGAGTTCGACTCGATCCAGGGTCGTTGGCGGGAGCAGATCCACGTGGATGGCGACAGCATCGCCATCGGCGACCGTTGCCTCGGGTTCACCGAGCACAAGGCGGCCGCCGACATTCCCTGGGGCGATCTCGGCGTCGATCTGGTGCTCGAATGCACCGGCAAGTTTCTCACCCGCGAGACCCTGGAGGGACACCTGGAGCGTGGCGCCAGGCGCGTCATCGTGGCCGCGCCGGTCAAGGTCGAGGGCGTGCTCAACATTGTGGTCGGGGTGAACGAGGGGCTTTATGATCCGGACCGGCACCCCATCGTCACGGCGGCGTCCTGCACGACCAATTGCCTTGCGCCGGTGGTGAAGGTCCTGCACGAGGCGATCGGCATCCGTCATGGCCAGATCACCACCATCCACGATCCGACCAATACCAATGTCGTCGTGGATGCGCCTCACAAGGATCTGCGCCGCGCCCGTTCGGCGATGCTGTCACTGCAGCCGACCACGACCGGCAGTGCCACCGCCATCGCGCTGATCTACCCCGAACTCAAGGGCAAGCTGAACGGCCATGCCGTTCGCGCGCCCGTGCTCAACGCCTCTCTGACCGACTGCGTGTTCGAGATGAGCCGCGCCGTGACGGCGGAGGAGGTGAATGGCCTGTTTGCCGAGGCTGCGGCCGGATCGCTGGCCGGCATCCTCGGCTATGAGGCGCGTCCGCTCGTTTCCGCCGACTATCGCGGCGACACGCGCTCCGCCATCGTCGACGGGCTCTCGACGTTGGTGACCGACGAAACGATGCTCAAGGTCTACGCCTGGTACGACAACGAGATGGGCTATGCCTGCCGCATGGTCGATCTTGCCTGCCACATAGATGCGAGAGGTCTTTGACCATGGCCGACGCCGCTGCGCAGCCAACGGGCTCCGGCGCAGGCCTGCGCAACTACGCCATCGTCACGGCCGCCTATTGGGGGTTCACGCTGACCGACGGCGCCCTGCGGATGCTGGTGCTGTTCACCTTCTTCAGGCTCGGCTACTCGCCCTTCACCCTCGCCTTCCTGTTCCTGCTCTACGAGGCGGCCGGCATCCTCGCCAACATGATCGGCGGCTGGCTGGCGACCCGGCATGGCGTGAAACGCATGCTGATCGTGGGGCTTGCAACCCAGATCTGCGGCTTCCTCATCCTCTCGGCGATGAACCCGGGCTGGGAGGCGGCGCTGCTCGTCGCCTGGGTGGTGGCCGCGCAGGGCATCTGCGGCGTCGCCAAGGACCTGACCAAGACAGCATCCAAGAGCGCGATCAAGCTCACGGAGGCCGAGGCGAAAGGCGAAGGGCAAGGCCGGCTGTTCCGGTGGGTGGCCTGGTTCACCGGCTCCAAGAATGCCATGAAGGGTCTGGGCTTCTTCCTCGGCGGCGTGCTGCTCGAGGCCTTCGGCTTCCGGCTCGCGCTCTGGCTGATGGCGGGGGCGCTTGCCCTCGTGCTGGTGGGCGTGATTGCCTCGCTTCCGGCGCTGAAGGGCAAGGCCAAGCCGAGCAAATCGGCGAAGGAGCTCTTCGGCAAGAGCCGCGGCGTCAATCTGCTGGCTCTTGCCCGCATCGGTCTGTTCGGTGCGCGCGATGTCTGGTTCGTGGTCGGCGTGCCGGTGTTCCTCTATGCGAATGGCTGGACCTTTCCGATGGTTGGAGCCTTCCTCGCGCTCTGGACGATCGGCTACGGCATCGTGCAGGCTTCCGCGCCTGCAGTGGTCAGGCGCAGCGCCGACGGGCTTTCCAGCGAGGTTCCGGCGGCCCGGATCTGGTCGCTCGTCCTCTTGCTCATCCCGCTTGCGCTCGCTGGTGCCCTGAGTCTCGCGCCGCCGAAGCCCGATCTCATCCTCGTCGCGGGGCTGTGCCTGTTCGGTGTTGTCTTCGCGGTCAATTCGTCGGTCCACTCCTACCTCATCCTGGCTTATGCCGGCTCGGAGAAGGCTGCGGAGGATGTGGGATTCTATTATGCCGCAAACGCAGCCGGACGATTCATGGGCACGCTGCTGTCGGGGTTGCTCTATCAGTGGGGCGGCATCCAGGCCTGCCTGGTCGGCTCCGCCGCCATGCTGCTGACATGCTGGCTCGCGACGCAGGCCCTGCCGCGCGGGCGCGATCCGGAAGCGGCGACGGCATGACCGCTGGCGTCACGCGCCTGTCACGCATTGTCGATACGTCTGTCATGGTGGACATGACGACAAGGACCGATCAGATGGACCATCGCCCGTACAACGTGCTCTTCCTGTGCACCGGCAACTCCGCGCGCTCGATCATGGCCGAGGCCATCATCGGCCGGGTGGGCATCGGCAAGTTCGTCGGCTACAGCGCCGGAAGCCACCCCAGTGGCACTGTCCATCCGTTCACGCTTAATCTGCTGAAGCGGCTCAACTACGACGTCTCGCGGTTCCGCTCGAAGAGCTGGGACGAGTTCGGTGGCCCGGACGCGCCTGAACTCGACTTCGTGTTCACGGTCTGCGACGACGCAGCCAAGGAGCAATGCCCGGTATGGCCGGGCCAGCCGATGAGCGCGCACTGGCCGATTCCCGATCCGGTGAAGTTCGAAGGCGACGACACGCAGCGGGCGTTGGCCTTCGCGGATGCGTATCGCATGCTGTTCAACCGCGTCTCGATCTTCTGTGCGCTTCCGGTTCGTGAACTGGACAAGGTGACACTCCAGCACAGGCTCAACCAGATCGGTCGTGACGTGGGTCGCGCCAGCGATGCCGAGACGGGCCTCGCTCAGGAAGGGCAGACCGCCTGATGACAGTCAGGCTTGGCGGCGAGCGGATGGCGGCGCAGCTCCAGGCGCTGGGGCAGCCCACCCGTCTCGCCGCAATGCGGATGCTGGCGCGCCATCGCCCCTTCGGCCTGCCGGCCGGCGACATCGCCCGGCTTCTTGCCGTGCCGCATAACACCCTGTCGACCCATCTTGCCACGCTGGAGGAGGAGGGGCTCGTGCGGTCCCGCCGCGAGGGGCGCTCGATCATCTATGCCGCAGAGCCGAATGCCTGCGCGCTGCTCGCCGGCCAGCTCGCCGCCGCTCTCGACCCGCCCGCCAAGCGCGGCATCCGGGCGGCGACCGTTCCGATCCGGGCCGACGCTGTGCCTGTTGCCAGACCCTGGCGGGTTCTTGTCCTGTGCACGCGCAACGCGGCGCGC
Organism: uncultured Allobosea sp.; assembly: GCA_964508635.1. GTDB lineage: Bacteria > Pseudomonadota > Alphaproteobacteria > Rhizobiales > Beijerinckiaceae > Allobosea. The sequence continues at coordinate 7,675 of CAZDUL010000061.1, forward strand.
TCGCTGATGGCGGAGGCCTTGATCAACCGCGAGGGGCGGGGTCGTTTTGTCGCCGTCTCGGCTGGATCGCGACCGGGCCCCGGCCCTCATCCCCAGGCAATCAGGCTTCTGGCTGATCTCGGCTATCCCACCGAGGCCCTTGCTTCGAAGGACTGGACGCTTTTTGCGGCGGCGGATGCTGCCCCCTTGGACTTTGTCATCACCGTCTGCGACCAGGCAGCGGGAGAAGCCTGCCCGGCCTGGCCAGGCCATCCGCTCTCTGCCCATTGGGGCATCCCGGACCCTCTCGTGCCTGGCGCCTCGGAGGCCGAGGAGCGGGCAGCCCTGCTGGCTGCCTATCGCCAGCTCAGCGAAAGGGTCACGGCCTTCGTCAACCTCCCGATCGGGGAGATGGACCTCGCGACCCTCAAGGCCGAACTCGTTGCCATCGGGTGGATGGACGGCGCGACTGCGATGGCGTTGGCGGGCCAGGCGGCATGAAGCCGGGTTTGCAGCGACGGCTCCTCGCCGAGGCGCTCGGCCTGGCCTTGCCGGTGGCGACCGTTGTCGGCCCCGGCATCATCGCGCCGAGCCTGACCCGCCAGGTCGCATCTCAGCTCCTTGCCAACCCGATCCCCACCGCCGCGCTCCTGGTGGTTTCCCTCAGCCTTTTCGCGCCGGTCCCCGGCGGGCGCTGCAACCCGCCTGTCTGTCGCGTGCTCGC
>CAZDUL010000062.1:0-15891 GCA_964508635.1 uncultured Allobosea sp.
CGTTCATCTTCTTCGATCAGATGGGGCCAGCGGCGTGCCGGCCGGGGCCGGGGCTCGAGCTGCCTCCGCACCCCCACATCGTGCTGGCCACGATGACCTATCTGTTCGACGTCGAGACCATGCATCGCAATTCGCTGGGAACCGTCTCGCCCATCCGCCCCGGCGACCTCAACCTGATGACGGCCGGCCGGGGCATCGTCCATTCGGAGCGCACCGGGCCCGAGGCCCGTGCAGCCGGGTCGCGGCTGTTCGGCATCCAGGCCTGGGCCGCTTTGCCGAAGTCGCACGAGGAGCGGGCTCCCGACTTCGCGCATCACGGCTCGGATGAGCTGCCGGTGCTGCGCGACACCGGCGTGCGCGCCCGCCTCCTGATGGGATCGGCCTGGGGCGAGACCTCGCCGGTCGCCTTCCCATGGCCAGTGCTCTGTGCCGAGGTGGTGCTCGCGCCCGGTGCCGTCACGCCGCTTGATGCGGACCATGACGAGCGCGCCGTCTACATCGTCTCGGGTGTGGTCGACATTGCCGGCGACAGCTTCGGGCCGGGACGGCTGCTGATCTTCCGGCCTGGCGACCGCATCTCGATCATGGCGCTGTCGAACGCGCGGCTGATGGTGTTCGGCGGCGAACCGATGGACGGCCCTCGCCATATTTGGTGGAATTTCGTCTCGTCATCGAAGGAGCGGATCGACCATGCCCGGCAGGCATGGAGGCAGGGTCGTTTCGACGCCGTGCCCGGCGAGACGGACCTCATCCCGTTGCCGGAGCTGTAAGGCGGTGCTCGCCTGCGCCGCGAGGCGCGCTATGCTTCGGTCATGATCGTCGCGATCCTGATTCTGCTGGCCTGCCAGCTCGCGGGCGAAGTAGCCGCTCGCGGCTTCGGCATCCCCGTGCCTGGTCCTGTCATCGGCATGGCGCTGCTGTTCGCGGCCCTGCGGCTGCGCGAGCGGCTGCGCCCCGATGCGCCGGCTGTCGAGACCATCCCGCTCGGGGCGGTCGCCGCCTTCCTGCTGGCCAACCTGTCGCTGCTGTTCGTGCCGGCAGGCACGGGCATCGTGGCGCAGCTCGATACGCTGGCCGCTCACGGAGTTGGCCTGCTCGTTGCGCTGGTCGTGTCCACGGCGCTGACGCTTGCCGTGACGGCGCTGGTGTTCGCGAAGGTTGCCGCCATGACCGCCGGACGAGAAAGCGAGCGCTGATGGCATCCGGCGGCGCCCTGTGGGTCTATCTCGCAGCAAGCCCGCTGACATGTCTGGTCGCCCCGCTGTCGGCCTATTCCTTGGCCGACTTGCTCTCGCAGCGTTCGGGCCGCAATCCGCTCGTCACTCCGGTTCTGATCGCTGTCGTGATCCTGGCTCTGGTCCTGCACCTGACTGCGACGCCTTACCGCACCTTCTTCGACGGCGCGCAGTTCGTGCATTTCCTTCTCGGGCCTGCGACCGTCGCGCTCGCCGTGCCGCTGCATCGCAACTGGGCTTTGGTGCGTCGCTCGCTGGCTCCGCTTCTGGCAGCGCTGGCAGCCGGTGCGGTGACCGCCGTGGTCTCGGCGGTGGGCATCGCCTGGGCGTTCGGCGCACCCTTCGAGGTTCTGGCGTCGCTGGCGCCGAAATCCGTGACGGCGGCGATCGGCATGGGGATCTCTCAGGAGATCGGCGGCAACGCCGCGCTCACCGCAACCCTTGTGATCTCCACCGGTATCCTCGGCGCCATCATGGTCACGCCGCTGATGAATGCGCTGGGCTTAACCGACTATCGCGCCCGTGGTTTTGCGGCTGGCGTGGCCTCGCACGGGATCGGAACGGCCCGCGCCTTTCAGGTCGACCCGGTGGCCGGCACCTTCGCCGGCATCGCGCTGGGGCTGAACGGGCTCATCACGGCGCTGATCGTGCCGGCGCTGATCGGCTGGCTGCGCTGAGCCCCCGATCGGTCAGCTCGATCGCGGCGGTCAGCAGAAGCCACAGCGTCACGGCGTTCAGCAGGTGCCAGAGGAAGTGCGTGCCCGTTGGCGCGAGATGGCAGACCGGCCCGTCGATGGTGCGGAAGGTCAGCGACATGGCAAACACCACAGAGGCGATCAGCAGGATCTTCGCCGCCTCATGCGCGCCCGGTCTGAGGCTGCGCCACGCCAGCGCCCCCATCGCCACCATGGCGAGCCAGCCGACGCCATAGCCGGCGAGCGCCCCGATGCCCGGCATCTGGCTGATGAATCCCGCCAGACGCGGCGCGACGGCTCCCGCGGCGATGAAACCGATGACGCCGAGGACAGTGGCCCCGATCGGCAAGCCGAACAGCCGGCGCAGCATCAGGCCGAACATGCCGAGCATGAACAGCTGGATGGGAATGACATCCGCCAGCAGCGACCAGCGATTGGCGAAGGTGTGGAAGAGGAAGGAGCCGACCCCGATCGCCGCAACGATGACGATCAGGGCCAAAGTCGCACCGTCGCGCACGCCAAGCGCCCGCCAGCGCGCGAACGCATGGGCGGCCGCCACGGGGAAACCGATGTTCGACAGCGCATTGATCGGCTCCGACCAGAAGCCCGCATCGGTGCGCTCGCAGTAGATGTCGATCGCCTCGAACCAGTCCACGCCCTGACCCTCGCTTGGTCCCTTGCTCCGCGAAGGCGAGCTAGGGCATTGGGCAAGACGCGGCTATGACAAGGACAGCCGCCTCTCCTTGCCATCGGGATCGCCGCCATGCGCATCGCAACCTGGAACGTGAACTCCGTGCGCCAGCGGCTTGAGCACCTGCTGCGATTCCTTGCCGAGGAGCAGCCCGATGCGCTGTGCCTTCAGGAGATCAAGACCGTCGACGAGGCATTCCCACGTCTGGAGGTCGAGGCTGCGGGCTATCAGGTGGAGACCCACGGCCAGAAGACCTTCAATGGTGTCGCGATCCTGTCGAAGGAGCGCCTGCAGGACGTGCGGCGCGGTTTGCCCGGCAACGAAGCCGACGAGCAGGCACGCTACATCGAGGGGGTGTTGCCGTACGGTAATGGCATCGTCCGCATCGCCTCGATCTACCTTCCGAACGGCAATCCGCCGAACACGGAGAAATATGCCTACAAGCTGGCGTGGATGGATCACCTTATTGGGCACGCCCGCGCGTTGCTCGCCCATGAGGAGCCGCTGGTGCTGGCGGGCGACTACAACGTGATCCCCGAGCCGCGCGATTGCCATGATCCAGCTGTCTGGGCGCAGGACGCGCTGTTCCTTCCGCAGACGCGCGCCAAGTTCCGCGAACTCATCAATCTCGGCCTGACAGAGGCGGTTCGCGCCACCACCGATGCGGACCGGCTCTACACATTCTGGGACTATCAGGCCGGCGCCTGGCAGAGGAACAACGGCATCCGGATCGACCACATCCTGCTCTCGCCCCAGGCGGCGGATCGGTTGAAGGGCGCCCGGATCCACAGGGACGTCCGCGGCTGGGACAAGCCCTCCGATCATGTTCCGGTGAGCCTGATGCTGGCCTAGCGTTCAATCCGGGATCTCGATCCGGAACACGGCACCGATCTCGCTGTCCTCCAGCGTGATGCTGCCGCCATGCAGGGCCACGAGTTCGGCCGCGATGGCAAGTCCCAGCCCCGTCCCGCCGGCGGTGGTCGAGCCGCGGAAGGCCTGGAACAGGGCCTCCCTGGCGCGTGCCGGCACACCGGGGCCATTGTCGGCAACACGGATGACGACGCCGCCAGCGGTCGTCTCGGCGCTGACCACGATGCGCGGCGGTGCGCTTGCTGATCCGTGCGCCTGAAGTGCCTGCAGCGCATTGCGCAGCAGGTTCGAGAGCACGCGGAACATCTGGTCCGGGTCGATCCGGACCAGGAGCGTCACGGGAACCTCGTTGATCAGCGCAGGCGTCGAGTCGGCCGACAGGCCGAGCAGCCCCGCAACCTCCGTCACCAGTGCGGCGAGCTGCACCTCGCGGCGCCGCGGTTCGGCCTCGGTGACACGGCCATAGGCGAGGGTGGATTGGCAGAAATCGATGGCGCGGTTCAGCGTGCCGATCAGCTTCGGGCCGAAGCGCTGGACGGCGGGATCCCTGGCCTCGCCGATGCGGTCCGAAAGCAGTTGCGCGGCGGCCAGCATGTTGCGCAGGTCGTGGTTGATCTTGCTGACGGCGAGCCCGACCGCTGCCAGCCGGTTCTTCTCCCGCAGCGCTTGCGCCAGCGCGCGCTCCATGCTTGCAAGCGCAGCCTCCGCCTCGCCGATCTCGTCGCTGCGGCCCGACGGCGTGACGAGCTTGCGCGGGTTCTCCGGCTCAGCGGCGAAGGCCGTGATCGAGCCGGCAAGCCGCTTCACCGGCCGCACGATGAGCCAGTTCAGCGCGAGGAACATCAGCGCGCCCGTTACCCCCGCGATGAACAGCGTCACCCAGACGATGCGGCGTGCAAAATCGAGCATCGCATGGCGCAATGGCCGCTCGTCGATGACGATTTCCACGAAGTCCGCTTCGCCGATGGATGCGCCGACCACGCGGATGCGTCGCTCTGCACCGAAGATCAGCACATCGAGGCTTTCGAGGGTGAAGGCGATCCTGTCGAAGCTGCGGAGGTCAACCGTCCGGCCGACCTCTGGCGGCAGGTTCTCCTGCGCAAGGAGCCTGCGCGCCCCGCCTGCGCGCGCCGCGATGGCCAGCGCGCCGACGCCGTCGAGCAGCTGGCTTTCGAGGCCTGCCGGCAGCCCCTCGCGCGGTGCGGCTTCAAGAACCATCACCGCCACCTGCGCGGCCGCCAGCCGGTCCTCGAGCCAGGTCCTGCGGAAGTTGGCCACGGACGGCACGAAGATCATGACCTGCGCGATCAGGACGAACAGGACCGTCAGCGCGAGCAGCTTGACGGACAGGCCGGCCTGCCAGCCGGTCTTGCGCGCTGTCGTCACGGTCGTTCCAGCACCCGGTCCCGCGTCCAAGCCTTGTCCCGAAGCCACGTCGAAATCGCCCTAGCCGAATGCCCTCAACAGCTTGAGGATGCGGCGAATCAATGGCTTGCCGGGGAGCGCGGCGAAATCCGACATCGCGGCGCGCTTCGTCGCTTCCGAGAGCGTGGGGTAGGGGATGATGACGTCGGCCATGTCGCGCGTGCGCCAGCCCTTCTTTACCGCGAATGTCCACGGCGTGATCAGTTCGCCCGCATGGCGCCCCACCACGGTTGCCCCCAGGATGCGTCCTTTCGTATCGGCGACCACCTTCACGAAGCCCGCGACGGCGCGGTCCGTCTGGGCGCGGTCATTCTCCGACAGGGGCCAGCGCAGCAGTTTGACGCGCCGACCACTGGCAACAGCGTCGTCTTCCGAAAGGCCCACCGCTGCAATCTCGGGGTCGCTGTAGGTGACGCGTGGCACGGCTTTGTTGTCGATCTTCGCCGGCAGGCGGAACAGGGCGCTGCGCAGCACAAGGCTGGCATGATAGTTCGCGGCGTGGGTGAATTTCAGGCCGTTGGTTGCTCCGGCGGCACAATCGCCGATCGCATAGATGCGCCGGTTGCTTGTGCGCAGCGACCGATCCACCACGATGCCCCGCGCATCGCTGTCGACTGCCGCCGCCTTCAGGTCAAGCGCATCAAGGCTGACGCGCCGACCGGTCGCCACCAGCAGATGCGAGCCTTCGACGACCCGACCATCGGCCAGCGTGATGGCCACGCTGGCTGCATCGCCGGCCGCCGCGATGGCTGTTGCCTGCTCGATGATGGTCACGCCCCCCGCCGCGAGCGTCCTGCGAACGACAAGAGCGGCCTCGGCATCCTCGCGCGGCAGCAGCCGCCCTGACTGGATCAGCGTCACCGCGCTGCCGAGGCGCCGAAAGGCCTGCCCGAGCTCGACGCCGATGGGGCCGCCGCCCAACACGATCAGATGCGCCGGTCTGCGCGTCAGGTCGAAGACGCTTTCGTTGGTGAGGAACGGCAGCGCATCCAGCCCGGGAAGATCCGGGATCGCGGGGACCGACCCCGTCGCAATCACGAAGCGCCGCGCCTTCACCTCCGTGTCACCGACGCGCAGGCTCGATCGATCCAGGAAACGGGCCTCGCCCCTGAGTACCGTTACGCCAAGCGCGGCGAAGCGCTCCACCGAATCGTTGGGCGCGATGGCGCCGATCACCCGTTCGACATGGGCATGGACCCGGTCGAACCGGATCTGCGGCGGCTCGGCGGTGACGCCGAAGGCGCTGGCCGCGCGGATGGCATGGGCGTGATGGGCTGCCGCGATCAGCGCCTTGGAGGGCACGCAGCCGACATTGAGGCAATCCCCGCCCATGCGATCCCGCTCGATCAGCACCACCGGCACGCCGAACAGCGCCGCACCGGCCGCGACAGACAGACCGCCCGAACCCGCCCCAATGACGCACAGATCGGGCTGAAGCAGGGTTGACATTCGGCAGGCTGCGCCTTGCAGTCGGGTGGATCACGATGATCATTCAAGGCCTATCCGAGGCGAGATGGCGCGGCAAGCATCGGACATCCGGACATGGTGACCGCCGCCGCATTGCGCCGCGCGGTTTGTTGACTGGCGCAGTTTGTTGACTGGCGCAGTTTGTTGACTTGGAAAACCCGTTCGGGCATAACCGCCGAACCTGGGCCGGCGGATTGCGCGCGGCCCTGCCATCCACTGCGACATCAGGCGCCACCGCGACAATCCGGCCGGACAAACGGGCTGGGTGCGAGGCACCTTACAACCGACCGGAGACGACCCGTGAAGAGGACGTATCAGCCGAGCAAGCTCGTCCGCAAGCGCCGCCACGGCTTCCGTGCCTGCATGGCCACGAAGGGCGGCCGCAAGGTGTTGGCGGCGCGCCGCGCCCATGGCCGCAAACGCCTGTCCGCATGAGGTGGAGCTTGTGCGGTGTCGGCATCGCGCCGCACCGGACCGATCAGACGAGACCATGCGCGACGCAGCGCCTTATCCCCCGCGTCTGAAGAAACGGGCTGAGTTCCAGGCGGCGGCCGGCCACGGTCGCCGCTTTCGTTCGTCCGCCATGACAATTCAGGTTCTGGACCGCGAGGCTGATGCGCCGATTGCCGGTCTGCGTGTCGGGCTGACCGCCTCGCGCAAGGTGGGCACCGCAGTGGAGCGCAACCGCGCGCGTCGCCGCCTGCGGGAAGCGGCGCGGGAGGCCCTTGCCGGCGTGGCCGCCGACGCCGACATCGTCATCGTGGCCCGGCCTGAGACCATTCGCGCACCCTATCTGACGCTTGTCCGCGATATTCGGCTTGCCTTGTCGAAGGCCCGGCCGCAAAAGCCGCGCTGAAGCGCCGCGGAACCCGGGCGCCCCGATACGAACCCAGGGCTCCTGGTGCCAGGGGCCAAACCACACGGACGGTCATGACCAACCGGGACGACACCAAGAACCTGCTGCTGGCGATCGTGCTGTCGGCGATCGTGCTGCTCGGCTGGAACATGTTCTACGGCTATCCGCAGATGGAGCAGCAGAGGCGGGCGGCCCAGACCACCGAGCCGACCACGCCGCCCGGTTCCGTCACGCCGGGCCCGGCCGGCACCGCATCAAGCGCGCCCGGCGCCGTGAGCCCGAGCCCGGGCGCGACCCCGCAGCCCGCAGCCGCCCCCGGCATTTCGGCAGCGATCAGCCGGGACGAGGCGCTTCGCCTGTCGCCCCGCGTCGCGATCGACACGCCGAGCATCGCCGGGTCGTTTTCGCTGATCGGTGCACGCATCGACGATGTTTCCTTGCGCAAGTATCACGAGACCGTCGATCCCAACAGCCCGATCATCGTGCTTATGTCGCCTCAGGGCGCACCGAACGCCTATTACGCCGATTTCGGCTGGACGGTCGGGCCCGGCGTGACCACGCCGATGCCCAATGCGCAGACGCTCTGGCGCGCGGACCGCGACCGGCTCACCCCCGGCCAGCCGGTGACCCTGACCTGGGACAACGGCCAGGGACTGACCTTCCGGCGCGTCGTCTCCGTCGACGACAAGGCGATGTTCACGATCTCCGATACGGTGGAGAACGCATCGGGACAGCCCGTGACCCTGTTTCCGTATGGACTCGTTGCCCGGCATGGCAAGCCTGTCACGCAGGGCTATTTCGTGCTGCACGAGGGCCTGATCGGCGTGCTCGGTGACAATGGCCTGCAGGAATACACCTATGACAACGTGCTCAAGGAGGCCGTGCTCGGCGGCGCGCAGCGCGGGCGCGTGTGGCGCGACGTCACCTCCGGCTTCCTCGGCATCACCGACAAGTACTGGGCAACGGCCGTCATTCCCGATCAGGGCCGCCGGTTCGAGGGACGCTTTTCGGTCAACACCACCGGGCTGCCGACCTTCCAGACCGACTTCCTCGGCGAGGCCGTGACCATCGCGCCCGGCGCCAGCGGAGGCGCCACCACGCGGCTGTTCGCGGGTGCGAAGGAGGTGTCCACCGTCGATGGCTACGAGCGCTCTCTCGGCATCAAGCGGTTCGACCTGCTGATCGATTGGGGATGGTTCTACTTCATCACCAAGCCCATGTTCTATGCGCTCGACTTTTTCTACAAGCTGTCGGGCAATTTCGGCGTCGCCATCCTGCTGGTGACGGTGATCATCAAGCTGCTGTTCTTCCCGTTGGCCAACAAGTCCTACGCCTCGATGGCGAAGATGAAGGCGGTGCAGCCGGAGATGATGGCCATCCGCGATCGCTACGCGGATGACAAGATGAAGCAGCAGCAGGCGCTGATGGAGCTCTACAAGAAGGAGAAGATCAATCCGCTGGCTGGTTGCTGGCCGGTCCTGATCCAGGTTCCGGTGTTCTTCGCGCTCTACAAGGTGCTGTTCGTCACCATCGAGATGCGACATGCCCCGTTCTTCGGCTGGATCCGCGACCTTGCCGCTCCGGACCCGACCTCGATCTTCAACCTGTTCGGGCTCCTGCCGTTCGCCGTGCCCTCGTTCCTCTTGCTCGGCGTCTGGCCGATCCTCATGGGCATCACGATGTTCGTGCAGATGAAGCTGAACCCGGAGCCGACCGACCCGATCCAGAAGACGGTCTTCACCTGGATGCCGGTGTTTTTCACCTTCCTGCTGGGCACGTTCCCGGCCGGTCTGGTCATCTACTGGACCTGGAACAACTTCCTGTCCATCCTGCAGCAGGCCTACATCATGAAGAAGCACGGCACGAAGATCGAGCTGTGGGACAATCTCAAGGCCATGGTCGGCAAGAAGCCTGCCGATGCCCCCAAGGTGTAGCAATTGCACGTGACGGTCAGCGCGCGCCGATGCGCGCGCCGACCCTTGCCACTGCGTCACGGTCGAGCGGAAAATTCCAGACGAGGGCGATCGCCCCGATCTTCAGCATGACCGGCAGCCCGGCATAGAGCAGACCGAGCATCATCAGCCCGGTTTCGGTCCGGATGCCGGCGCCGGGGTCATATCCGGCGGCAGACAAGAGCGGATAGGCGATCCCGACCGCGCCGGCGAAGGCGAGCTTCGTGGCGAGCGCCCAGAGCCCGAGATAGAGCCCCGCGCGCTCCTGCCCGGTGGCGGCGGCGTCGAGATCGATCACATCCGCCTGCACCGCCGAAGGCAACACAACATCGGCGCCCAGCGCCAGCCCGGTCAGCACGCAAATGGTGGTGAAGGCCGCGACATCGCCGGGGCCGAGAAAGGGCGCGGCCGCGAATGCGACGCAGGCCATCACCATGCCCAGCGCCCAGGCGCGGTGCTTCGACCGGCTTCGCGCCAGCCACAACCAGAACGTCCCGCCCGCTACTCCGGCGACGAAATAAACGATCAGCAGCGGCCCGGCCTGATCCTTCGCCGCGAGCCGGTCGGCCACGAAGAACAGGAACAACGACGCCGGCAGGCCATTGGCCAGCGCATTGACGAAGAAGGCGCCGAGCAGCCGCCGGAACGGCCTATTGGCCTTGAGCGCGGCCAGTCCGTTGCGCCACGGCAAGGGCTTGCTCACCCGCGCAACCGGTTCGGGGGCGCCCATCACCGCGATGATTGCCGCAAGGGGGGCGGCAACCGCCAGGATCACGGCCATCGCCGCAAGCCCGGTGCGCGCATCGCCGGTCTGTTGCTGCACGACGGCGGGCACGACCAGCGCCAGCAGCGTGCCCGTCACGGTCATGGCCTCGCGGAAGGCGGCGACGCGCGTGCGTCCCTCATAGCTGCGCGAAAGCTCCGCGCCCCACGCCTGATACGGCACATTGAGAGCGGTCCACGCCAGCGACAGTGCGAAGGCCCATGCGAAAAGATAGAGCGCTCCGGCCCCGGCCGGTGGGCGCAGCACGAACCACGCCGCCAGCGCGACAAGGGGCGCTGCAACAAGAACCCATGTGCGCCGTCGTCCGAACGCCGGCCGGCTCCAGTCCGCCGCCAACCCGGCCAATGGATCGGTGACGGCGTCGATCGTCCGAACCGCAAGCAGCACGAAGCCCACGGTCGCGATCGGGATGCCGACCTCGCGCGCGTAGAATTCCGGTGCCAGCACGTAGAAGGGAAACGTCAGCGCCGCCAGCGGGAAGGCCGGCAGCGCATAGGCCAGGAGCTGGCGCGTTGTCGGCTCGGTTCTATTCGTGGCGGATCGTGGCGGCGGCAGTTCAGGCAACGGCGACGAGCCTCCGGCGGGACCTGCGCCGAGCCTCATTGTGGGGCGCTCATGCCATACGCAGCCTCTGCGCGATCGGTTTCGATGCAGTCCTGACAAGATTGTCGCTGCGCTGCCGATGCTGCGCCGCAGCGACGGTTTCTGTTGCGACAGCGTGGGCGCAGCCGTAGCCTGTCACCTATCGGGATGGATCGCAGCGCGCGACAGCAACGGCGCGCACAAGTGCAACGAGGAGGCGTCCATGGCTGAGTTGACACCGAATCTCGATCTGAACGGCCAGCAATCCTCCGATCGACCGGGCTCCAGCCTGCCGGACGTGCGTGCGGCCACGGTGGCGGACATCCGGGCGGCGCTTGTCGGGGGCATATCGGATTTCGTGCGCGCGCCGCTGTATGGGCTGTTCTTCGGCGGTGTCATCGCAGTGGGTGGCCTGCTTCTCATCGGCTTCCTGACCCGCTGGGACATGCCCTGGATGGTCTATCCGATGGTGATGGGCTTTCCGCTGATCGGGCCCTTCATTGCGGTCGGACTCTACGAGGTCAGCCGCAGGCTGGAGGCCGGCGAGGCGCTCAGCTGGGGAGGCGTGCTCGGCGTTGTCTTCGCCCAGCGTGGCCGACAGCTCGGCTGGATGGCCTTCGTGATGCTGTTCGTGTTCTGGATCTGGATTTATCAGGTGCGGTTGCTGCTGGCGCTGTTCCTCGGGTCGTCCGGCACCGCCGGGACGCTGGAAGCCTTCTTGACGACCCTGTTCACAACGCGCGACGGGCTGCTGTTCCTCGCGGTCGGCCATGTCGTCGGCGCGATCCTGGCGCTGGTGCTCTATTCGATCACGGTGATCTCGATACCGCTGCTCATGGCGCGCGAGATCGACATCGTCAGCGCGATCGTCACATCGTTCCGCGCGGTGGCGGCAAGCCCGGTCGTGATGCTGGGCTGGGGCGTGACGGTGACGCTGCTGTTCATCGCGGCCAGCGTGCCCGCCTTCCTCGGCCTTCTGGTGGTTCTGCCGGTTCTGGGCCACGCCACCTGGCGGCTGGCCTGCCGGCTTGTGCTGTCGTGAACGGGCGCGGGAACCGCGCCCGCGACAGCCTCGTCGAGAGCGGCAGGTCTCAGCCGCTCTTGCTGAACACCATCTGTCTCACATCGATGTTGCCGGCGCGGAAACCGGCCTCGCAGTAGGCGAGGTAATATTCCCACATGCGCCGGAAGCGCTCGTCGAAGCCGAGCCTCGTGAGATCCGGCCAAGCGGCGCGGAAGCGGTCGCGCCAGTCGGCGAGCGTGCGCGCATAGTCCTGCCCGAAAATGCGCTCAGCCACGATCGGCAGACCGAACTTCGCACCGAGCTCGCGCATGTGGGTCGGCGTCGGCAGCATGCCGCCGGGGAAGATGTAGGCGCGGATGAAATCGATCTCGCGCTTGTAGAACGGAAAGCTGTCCTCACGGATGGTAATCACCTGCAGCCCCGCGCGCCCGCCGGGCTTCAGCCGGTCGCGCAGTTGCCGGAAGTAGGTCGGCCAGTAGCTTTCCCCGACGGCCTCGAACATTTCGATCGAGGCAATCGCGTCGTATTGCCCGGTCTCGTCGCGATAATCGAGCAGCTTGATCGTGACCTTGTCCGAGAGTCCAGCCGCAGCGATGCGCTCGCTGGCGAAGTCGAACTGCTCCTTCGAGATGGTCAGCCCCGTGACCTTGCAACCGATTTCGCGGGCCGCGAATTCGGCGAAACCACCCCAGCCGCAGCCGATCTCCAGGATGTGATCGCCCGGTCGGGCCTCGATCTTCTCCGCGAGCGCGCGATACTTCCGCTCCTGCGCGGCCGCCAGGTCGTTGTCGCCGGGTGCGTAGATCGCCGCCGAATAGGTCATGCTGCGATCGAGCCAGGCCGAATAGAAACGGTTGCCGAGGTCGTAGTGCGCATGGATGTTCCTGCGCGCGCCTGCCCTCGTGTTGCGGTTCAGCACATGGCGCACGATCTGCCAGAAGCGCGCCAGCGGCCGACCGGACAGCATCGTCTGGATGGCGTGGTAGTTGCTGGCGAACAGTTCGAGGAACCGCGCCAGGTTCGGCGTGTCCCATTCGCCGCGCAGATAGGCCTCCGCAAAGCCGATGTCGCCGCCCGCCGCCAGCCTTCGCGCGAAGGCGTAGTCGCGGACGATGAAGCCGGCATCCGGACCGGCCTCGCGACCGTCGAAGCGGAAGGCGCGTCCATCCGGCAGCGTGATGGTGAGCCGCCCCCTCTCGATGCGCGAGGCATAGCCGAGCGCCAGTCTCGCGACGGCAGGCACGGTGCGGGAGACCTCGACGAGATTCGCCTGCGTCACGCTGATCGTCGTCGGGGCCAGGGCGCTGTCGTAACGGCTCGTCATGGTCATCGCGAACTCCCAAGCACGGTATCAGGGACAGCGGAACGCGGTAAGCCGGGCCTGCCGGATTCGGTCGAGGCTGGCCGCTGCGGCGGATCCGCATACGAGACAGGCTCGGGCCTCGGCGGCCGGTCATAGAAGCGGATGCCCTTGAACCAGAGCTTCATCGCCTCCCAATGGATGCCGGCCACGACCTTGAGCGTCAGCAGCGGCATTGTTGTGGCGAGGCGCAGGACGCTGGAACTGGTCAGCGCCTCGCGCCGGCCGTGGAAGGTGGCGGCGAGGATGGGCCCTTCTGCGTCCTTTTCCAGGATGCGCACGGCCACCGTCTCGCCCGGAGGGCGGATACGGAAGAAATAGCGCATCGGCATGTCCATGAAGGGCGAGACATAGAACAGCTTGTCGCGCTCCTGCCGGATCCCCGCCTCCGACGCCTGGCCCGGTTCGACGGGGCAGACATAGGTGTGCATTTCGCCGAAGGTGTTGCGCACCTCGTAGATCAGCGCGACGAGCGCGCCGGGGCGATCATGAACGAAATAGACCGATATCGGGTTGAAGACGAAGCCTAGCACGCGCGGATAGCACAAGAGCCACACCCGCCCGCCACGCGCGTCGACGCCCGTCGGCGCCAGCAGCGCATCGACATGGGCACGCAGGCTGCCTCGCCCTGCGCCGTGGTCGGTCTCGAAGAAGCTCATCAGGTTGAAGCGGTTGATCGAGAAAAGCCGCGACTGCCGGTGGGCCTCCGGCAAGCGGTCGATATCGATCAGCAGGTTGAACACCCTGTAGGCGAAGCGATGCGCCTTCGGCTTCATGCGCGCATGCATCACGTCGCCGGGATAGAGCCACGCCGCGTCTGTGGGGCGCATCGCCTCAGGCGCGTCGTGCGTGATGGTCTGGTCGATCATCATGGCCGCCATGCTGCCATTTACTCGGCGGCCGTGGCAAACCGGCGTTTCGCGACACGCCACGGCACAACCGCTCCCAGCGCTTCGGCCGCCGCCAGACCGCTGTTCAGCCCATCCTCGTGGAAACCGTAGCCGGTCCACGCGCCACAGAACCAGACGCGGTTCTGGCCCTGGATGGCGGGCAGCGCCTTCTGCGCCGCGGCGGCTCCTTGACGGAACTGCGGATGCGCATAGCAGTAGCGCCCGAAGGTCAATTCGGGCCTGGGCGGGCGCGGGGGATTGAGCGTCACGAACAACGGATACCGCGGATCGATGTTCTGCAGCGCGTTCATCCAGTAGGTGAGGGTAATCTCGTCTGCGCCTTCCTTGCCGGGATCGCCCTGCAGCACGTTCCACGCAGCCCACGCGGCGCGGCGCTTCGGCATCAGCGACGGGTCACGGTGCAGCCAGACATCGTTGTCGCGATAGGGAATGCCTGCCAGCACCGCGCGTTCGCGATCGTCGGCATCGGCCAGCATGGACAGCGCCTGATCCGCATGCGCGGCGATGATGACCTGATCGAACCGCTCGCGATGGCCTGTCGTGTCGGTCACAGTAACGCCGAGGTCATGGCGGATCACCTCGGTGACCCCGACACCCGCACGGATGCGATCCCGGAACGGGGCGGTCATCTTTTCGACATAGGTCCGGCTGCCGCCCGTGACGGTTCGCCAGACGGGCCTGTTCCAGTGCAGCAGGCGGTGATTGTCGAAGAACGCGATGAAACGGTCCGCCGGAAACTCCAGCAGCGAGCGCGGCGGCATCGACCAGATCGCAGCGCCCATCGGCACAAGATATTCCTCTCTGAAGCGGCGCGAGTAACCCCCGCGTTCCAGATAGGCCCCGATGCTTTCGCTGGTCAGCCGACCGGCCGCGCGATCGTCCAGCGCCGCCTTGTTGAAGCGGAACATCTCGCGGACCATGTTGAGATGGGCCGGCGAGACGAGGTTGCGCCGCCGCGCGAACAAGCCGTTCAGCATGCCTGTCGAGCGCCCTGCCCATTCCAGCGAGCCGCCGCGTGACGACACGGCGAAACCCATGTCCGACGTCTCGGTTTCGACGCCGAGATGGGCGAAGAGCGCAGTCAGGTTCGGATAGTTCAGCTCATTGTAGACGATGAAGCCGGTGTCCACCGCAATGCGCACGCCATCGTGGTCCACATCGACTGTCGCGGAGTGACCGCCGAGGCGCTTCTCCTTCTCGTAAAGCACGATCTCGTGGGAAGATCCCGTCGCAAGTGCCCAAGCCGCTGCGTTGCCGGCAATACCGGCCCCGATCACCGCAATCCGCATGGTCGTTGAAGTCCCTTCCGGCAGCAGCCCGCCGCCTTTCGCCCCGTAGTGGTTTTCCTGCTTTACGTCGCCACCGTGCGGTTGGTTTCGTGCCAGCCCTTCGGCGGCCATGCTGTTGTCCGGGATTTCTGCGTGCCTCCATCGGGAGGCCGACCATGCGCAGCGGCCAAACAGGGGTCAGCGGGTCTGCTGAAGGGCGGCCAGCGCCCGCTCGCGTGCCTGCTCGTGCGCCACGATGGGGTGGGGATAGGTGGCGCCCAGCCGTACGCCGGACGCGGAGAGGATTTCGCGCGGCGCGGTCCAGGGCTTGTGGATGAGGCTGCTGGGCAGCCGCGCGAGTTCCGGAACCCACCGACGGACATAAGCGCCGTCGGGGTCGAACTTCTCTCCCTGGAGCACGGGGTTGAAGATGCGGAAATATGGCGCGGCATCGGCGCCGCAGCCCGCCACCCATTGCCAGCTGGCTGCGTTGCTGGCCGGGTCAGCATCGACCAGCGTGTCCCAGAACCAGGCTTCGCCGGCACGCCAGTCGATCAGCAGGTGCTTCACGAGAAACGAGCCGACGATCATGCGCACGCGATTGTGCATCCAGCCGGTCGTCCACAACTGTCGCATGCCGGCATCAACGATGGGGTAGCCGGTGCGGCCGCGCTGCCAGGCCCTCAGCGCGTCGTTGTCAGTGCGCCAGGGAAAGGCGTCGAAGCGGGCGTTGTGGTTGCGTATGGCAAGGTCCGGATTGTGGAACAGAAG
>CAZDUL010000063.1:0-9943 GCA_964508635.1 uncultured Allobosea sp.
CTGGCGCAGGCGCTGGCCGCCACCGAACTGGTGATCGCGCGCGAGCAGCATCTGTCGCAGCTCGACGGGCTTGCAGCGGCAGCGGCCCACGAACTCGGCACGCCGCTGGCCACGATCACGCTCGTCGCCAAGGAGATAGCCAACGCCGCCGGGCCCGGCACGCCGCTCGCGGAGGACATCGCGTTGCTCCGGCAGGAGGTCGATCGCTGCCGCGCCATCCTGTCGAAGATCACGACCCTCAACGAAGACGAAAGCCCGCTGTCGACGCTCACGCTTCGCCAGTTGCTGGAGGAGATCGCCGGTCCGCAACGTCCTTTCGGCGTGGCCATCACGGCCGAGACCTATGGCGAGGGACCCGAGCCGACCACACGGCGCAATCCTTCCGTTCTCTACGGTATCGGCAACCTCGTCGAGAATGCGATCGACTTCGCCCTGTCCCGGGTGACGTTGACCGGCCGCTGGACGGCAAGTCGCGTCATCATCGAGGTGGCCGATGACGGGCCGGGCTTTCCCCCCGACATCCTGATGCGGGCCGGAGAGCCCTATCTCACCACCCGCGGCGCGAGAGGGCGTGGCGGCGCAAGGCCCGAGGGCCGCCAGGGGCTCGGCCTCGGTCTGTTCATCGCCAAGACCCTCCTGGAGCGGTCGGGCGCGACGGTCTCTTTCGCCAATCTGGCGGGTGCGCAGCGCGGTGCGCACATCACGGTTGCGTGGCCACGCGCGGTTTTCGAGCGGCAGGCCGCTGACAAGGGGGCTGGCGAGACGTCGGACCTTGAAGAACCGTCGATCGAGCCCAAGGTAACGGTCTGACCGGTGAGCGCTGGCGCGGGTCTTGGCGGGGGCGCCCGAAGAACGTCAGGCTCTTGCCGGAGTTGCCGCGCGGACATCGCATGATGATCCGCCAATGCAGGATTTGCCCCGATGACGACGCTTGCCCAATCCGCCGCTGCTCCCGCCCAGACGGGCGCACCCGAGCGCAGCCTTCTTCTCGTCGATGACGATCGTCCGTTCCTGAACCGCCTTGCCCGCGCCATGGAAGCACGGGGCTACACCGTGCGCACGGCCGAATCGGTCAGCGACGGGCTGGCGCAGGTCGAGGCTCAACCGCCTGCCTTCGCGGTGATCGACATGCGCCTTCGGGACGGCAACGGCCTCGACGTGATCGCGCGGCTCAAGGAGCGTCGTCCCGACGCCCGCGGCGTGGTGCTCACCGGCTATGGCAACATCGCCTCGGCCGTCAGCGCCGTGAAGCTCGGCGCCGTCGATTATCTCGCCAAGCCCGCCGACGCCGACGAGATCCATGCCGCGCTCGCAGCCGACGAGGAGGCGAAGCCCGATCTGCCGGAGAATCCGATGTCGGCCGATCGCGTCCGCTGGGAGCACATCCAGCGCATCTACGAACTGTGCGACCGCAACGTCTCGGAGACGGCACGCCGCCTGCAGATGCATCGCCGAACCCTGCAGCGCATCCTTGCCAAGCGCGCCCCGCGCTGACCAGCTCCGCGTGGCCTGCGCGTCGCGCGCCGCCCGGTTGCCGTCGGCCGGGCTCTCAGGGCTCCGCCAGCGGATCGCGCAGCGCCATCAGCCTGCCGCTCGCCAGCCGGGCGAAGGCGAGCGTCAACGACCGTCGCCGCGCCGGCGAAAGGGGCAGGCGTCGCGGCTGGCGGATCAGTTCGCCGCCATGCGCGTCCGCAACGATCAGGCCCGCGCCGCTGGCGCAGGGCTCGGCATCGAGGAGGTCAAGCGGAAAGGCCGGGCTGACGGCGAAGGCGAAGGCGTCGCAATAGGCGGCATAGCCGGTCCACTTGCGGTCCGACCGGTAGTCCTCCGGGCTCGACTTGACCTCGATGATCCAGATCGCATCATCCGGCGCCAGCGCGACGAGGTCGGCGCGCCGCCCGCTCGCCAGCACCATCTCCTCCACCGCGACGAAGCCGGCCCGGCGCAGCCAGCGGGCCGCGCCTCGCGTGACGGCCCGGGTGATATCCGGGCGCTGATCGATGGCCGGGCGCGCGCTCAAGCCGCTGCACGCCCAGCCAGGGCCCCGCGCGAGGCCACATCACGGGCAAGCTCCTGCGCGATCAGCCGCGCGGCCTTCTCAGCGATCATCATCGTGGGAGCCGCCGTGTTCCCCGAGGTGATGGTGGGCATCACCGAAGCGTCGGCGACATGCAAGCCATCAAGGCCGATCACCCTCAACCGCGCATCGACCACCGCCAGCGGGTCATCCGCCTGCCCCATGCGGGCGGTGCCGACGGGATGGAAGATGGTGGTCGCGATCTCGCCGGCCGCCCGGCGCAAGGCCTCCTCGCCGGTGATGTCTGGCCCAGGTCGCCACTCCACCGGCCGATAGCGCTGCAGCGGCGCCTGCGCCACGATGCGCCGAACCTGCCGGATCGCCTCGGCGGCGATCCGACGGTCGTGATCGGTGGCGAGGTAGTTCGGGTCGATCACGGGCTTGGCCGTGGGGTCTGCGGAGGCGAGGCGCACGGTGCCCCGGCTTGTCGGGCGCAGGTTGCAGATGCTTGCGGTGAAAGCCGGGAAGGCGTGCAGCTCCTCGCCGAAGCGGTCAAGCGAGAGCGGCTGCACATGGATCTGCAGGTCGGCGCGCGCAATCTCGGGGCCCGAGCGCAGGAACACGCCGAGTTGCGATGGCGCCATCGTCAGCGGCCCGCTGCGCAACAGCGCGTATTCGGCCGCCATCAGCGCCTTGCGGATCAGCGAACGGTTGTCGACGTTGAGGCTGCGCGCGCCGCTGAAGCGGAACACCGGGCGGATCTGCAGGTGATCCTGCAGATTGGCCCCGACGCCCGGACGGTCGAGCACCACCGGGATGCCATGGTCCTGCAAGGCCGCTCCCGGCCCGATGCCCGAGCGCATCAGGATCGCCGGCGTTGCGATGGCGCCGGCCGACAGTACGATGCCGCCCGGAGCGCGAAGCGTTTCGGTCCGCCCGGTCTCGCCCCGAATTGCGACGCCGACCACCCGCCCGCTCTCGATCAGGAGGCGATCGACCAGGACGCCCGTGCGTAGTGCGAGGTTCGGGCGCGACAAGGCCGGTCTCAGGAACGCGCTGGCCGCGCTCCAGCGTCGACCGCGACGCTGGTTGACCTGGAAATAGGCCGCGCCCTCGTTGTCGCCGGTGTTGAAATCGGCGATGCGCGGCACGCCGGCTGCGACCGCAGCCTCGAGGAAGGCATCGAGGATCTCCCAGCGCACGCGCGGATTCTCGACCCGCCATTCCCCGCCTCTGGCGTGATGCGGGCTTGCCCAGGCGCAGTGGTCCTCATGGGCAAGGAAATCCGGCAGGCAGTCCTCCCAGCCCCAGCCCGGGAGGCCCATCTGGCGCCAGCCATCATAGTCGGCAGCCTGGCCGCGCATGTAGATCATCGCGTTGATGGCCGAACAGCCGCCGATGACCTTTCCGCGCGGATAGGCAAGATCGCGTCCGCCCAGGCCCGGCTGGGCCGTGGTGCGGAACAACCAGTCGGCACGGGGATTGCCGATGGCGTAGAGATAGCCGACGGGAATGTGGAACCAGATCCAGTCGTCGAGCCCACCCGCTTCCAGCACCAGCACGCGCCGGGACGGATCGGCGGAAAGCCGGTTCGCCAGCACGCACCCCGCAGATCCGGCCCCGACGATGATGATGTCGGCATCTGGTGATTGCGCCATGCGTCCCCCCGCGTCGGACGCATCATGCGCGCTCGCGCCCACGGTTCAAGCGGCGTGGCCGCACGCGGACGGTGCGCCCGTGCCGACCGTCCGCCGAGGGGCCGTCAGTGGAGCAGGTGCCGCGGCGTTTCGATACTCTCGATCAGCTCGCGCAGGCCCTTCAGATGCGGATCGATCTTGAGCGCAACTGTCAGCGCGGCCTTGGCCTCGACGAAACGCTTCTGCCGGACGCACAGCTGTGCAAAGCCCGAGATGGCGCCGAAATGCCGCGGCTCCAGCAGCAGGGTGCGCTCGATGTCGGCGAGGCAATGGCTGTCGTCGTGATTGACGAAGGACAGGATGGCGCGCTTGTTCCAAGCCTCCGGCCAGTCCGGGTAAGCGCCGACGAGATTGTCGAGGATCGGCTTGGCCAGATCGAAGGCGCCAGCGGCCATCGCCTCGCAGGCATTGGCCATGGCGCTGGCGGCGCGGGTGTCGGGATGGCTGATCCAGAGCGCCCAGATCAGCTCCTCGATGTCGTCGGGATCGTTGGCGGGTTCCGGCTTGCCGAGTTCGCGGAACAGCCCGTTGAGCCGTTTCGGCAAGTGGCTGGCGGGCGGACGAGACCTGGCTGTCAGCACAAGTTCGAGAACCCGGTCAACCGGGCTCGCCAGGCGATCTTCGGATGCGCGGGGGGACGCAACCGGCATGAGCCTCTCCTGATCACGAAGCTGACGGATGGGGGCAGGTTCGACCACGTTTCGCGGCCGTCAAGCCGTCAACATGCCGACCACGCTCAGCATACGTATATAACCGCATTTCAGACCGCAGCCGCGGCAAAAATCGTCGCAGATGGCGGCAGGTCGCCGCCGGCGGTCAGATCCCTGTCGGGGGTTGGGTCCGATGGCCTTGCCAGACCAGCCGCGCTGCTGCCAGATCCTCGATGGCTGCGCCGATGGACTTGAACAGCGTCACCTCGTCAGGACGCCTGCGCCCCACCACCCGCCCTGCGACGAGGTCCGCCAGGGTTCCGGCCGCCTGCTCGCAGGCGTAGGTGCCGGCCGCGATCGCGACCGCGACGTCGCCGCCTTCCACGAAAGCGGCCGGCGTGTCGACGAACACGCGGGCCCGCATGAGCGCCGCATCGTCCGCCTCCCGCATGCCGAGCGTGAAGGCGCCGACAAGATCGAGATGAGCGCCAGCCTTGAGCCACTCGCCCGCGACGAGGGGCGTGGTGCTGAGGGTCGCGCACGACACGATATCCGCCTGCCGCACCGCAGCCGGGAGGTCGTCCACCACGCCGAAGGCGAGCGCCGGATGCTCTCGCCGCAAGGACTGCGCAAGGGCTTCCGCACGCGAGCGGTTGCGGTTCCAGAGCGCGACCTCGGCTATGGGCCGGACCGTGGCATGCGCCGCGATGAGGAATGGCGCCAGTGCGCCGGCCCCGACCATCAGCAGCCGCGATGCTTGCGCCCGCGCGAGCTGGCGTGCGGCGAGCGCGGAGGCGGCGGCGGTGCGCCACAGGGTCAGCCGGGCCCCGTCCATCGTGGCGAGCGGCTGTCCTGTCAGCCCGTCCATCAGCAGATACAGGCCCGCGACGCTCGGCAGGCCTCGCCTCGCCGCGCCCGGGAAGACGCTGACGATCTTCGTGCCGACGACAGCCTCGCTGCCCGGCTCGGCATCGTCGGTCCAGGCCGGCATCAGCAGAAGGGTGGCATCGCCATCGGCACGGGGAATGTGGTGGTGATGGCGCGTCGGCGCGTGCAGCCCACCGCGGAAGGCGGCCGCCAGCGCCTCGATCAGAGCGGGGAAGGTCAGCCGCGCATCGACGGCGGCCGCATCGACATGCTGGAGCGCCATCGGGCAGTTCAGCGTGGGCCTGGGAGGCTTGCGAGAGCGCTGTCCGGCGCCGCGGCGCGCAACGCCGCCGTCTCGCTTGTCAGCCGCGTCACTTCGCGCTTCAGCTTGCGCTCGGCCTTGCGGTGCTTGCCCTGGGCCAGCCAGGCCCCGATACCGCCGACAATCACGCCCAGCCCCAGCGCGATCAGCGCCACGGCGAACAGGGGCATGTCGATGAAGGCCGCGGGCGCTTCGCGCGAGAAGGGATCGAAGGCGACGCGCACGCTCTGACGGTTCGAAATGGCGAACACGACGATCGCAAGGGCGGCCGGAAGGGCGATCAGCAGCTTCAGGACGCGCAACATGGTGATGCCTCCGGGATTCGCGCTGCGCGACGGCTCAGATCTTGCCGTTGAGCTTGAGGCGCAGTTCCTTGCCGGTCTTGAACGCCGGCACAACCTTCTCGTCCACCTTCACGGCAGCTCCGGTGCGCGGATTGCGGCCGATGCGTCCCTCGCGGCGCTTGACGCTGAACGCGCCGAAGCCGCGCAACTCCACCCGGTTGCCCGCGGCGAGCGCCTCGACGATCTCGTCGAGGATGGCGTTGACGATCTGCTCGACATCGCGCTGATACAGATGCGGGTTGCGGTCAGCGATGCGCTGGACCAGCTCCGACTTGATCATGGGCGTCCTATAAGAAATTGAGATCGTTCACTTTTCAAGCGCAGGTTGCCAGAGGGCCAGGGGGCCGTCAAGCCGCGCGCCGATGTCCGTCGCGCCGGCCGTCGCCAGCAGCGCGGCGAGACCGTCCAGCCCCGCAGCGCGCGCGAGCCGCGCCGAGGCCGACCACAGGCCCAGCGCGTCGGTCTCGCTGCGGCGGCGCCAGTCCCGGATCGGCAGCCCCTTCGGCACATTGCGCTCGCTCTCAAGCCAGGCCACGGCCTGCGTCTCGCCGCCGATGGCATCGACGAGGCGCCGCTCCAGCGCCTGGCGGCCGGTATGGACGCGGCCGTCCGCGACCGCATCGGTCTCCTCGGGCGAGAAGCGGCGGCGGTCGCGCACGAGGTCCTTGAACCAGGCATAGTTGTCATCGAGCACGCGTTGCAGCGCGGCGCGCGCTTCCGGCGAGGTCGGCTCGAAGCCGCTGGGCGCTGCCTTCAGCGGCGTCGAACGCAGGGTCTCGACGCTGACGCCGACCGTGTCGAGCAGCCGTGCGACGTTCGGCATCTGGAACAGCACCCCGATCGAGCCCACGATCGAGGTCTGCTGAGCCACGATCCGATCGGTCGCGGCGGCCGCGATGTAGCCGCCGGAGGCCGCGATCCCGCGCACCACGGCCACCGTAGGCTTCTCCTCCGCCAGCCGGCGCAGTGCGACGAAAAGCGTCTCCGCGCCGGAAACAGTGCCGCCCGGGGAATCGATCTGCACGATGACCGCGCGCGCCGAGCTGGCCTCGCGGACGTCACGGATCAGGCGCAGGGTGCGGTCATCGCCGGCGATGAAGCCCTCGATCTTGATGCGCGCGACATGCTGGCCGCCGCCGCCAAGCGTTTGCCGCCCGGAGAAGGCATAGCCGAGGCCGATCACGCCGACGATCGCGCCGAGCACCGCCAGCGCCCGCCAGAGCGAAAGACGCTGGCGCATCCGGCGCCGGTCTGCGATCAGGTCGGCCTGCATCGACATGGACGAATTCTCCTTCGCAACGTGCCGCTTGTCTTACCAGCGCCGGGGCCGGCACGGCAAAGAAAACCCGCGCGGCCGGAACCGCGCGGGCCGAACGACAGCGGCGGCGCGAGCAATCGCGCCGCCGGCCGCAGCTTGCGTCACTTCTTCTCGCCGGCCTTCCTGAGCGCGGCACCCAGGATGTCGCCCAGAGAGGCTCCGGAGTCGGACGAGCCGAACTGGGCGATCGCCTCCTTCTCCTCGGCCACCTCGAGCGCCTTGATCGACACCTGCACCTTGCGCGCCTTGCGGTCGAACATGATGACGCGGGCATCGACCTTCTCGCCAACGGCGAAGCGCTCGGGGCGCTGGTCGGCGCGGTCACGGGCAAGCTCGGCGCGCTTGATGAACGTCGTCAGGTCGGTGCCGACGATCTTCACCTCGATGCCGGCCTCCTTCACCTCCAGAACCTCGCAGGTGACGACCTGGTTCTTGCGCAGCTCGCCGACTTCCGCGAACGGATCGTTGCCGACCTGCTTGAGGCCGAGCGAAATGCGCTCCTTCTCGATGTCCACGTCGAGAACGACCGCCTTGAGGATATCGCCCTTCTTGAACTCCTCGATAACCTGTTCGCCCGGACGGTTCCAGTCGAGGTCGGAGAGGTGGATCATGCCGTCGATATCGTTTTCGAGGCCGAGGAAGAGACCGAATTCGGTCTTGTTCTTGACCTCGCCTTCCACCACCGAGCCGACCGGATGCGCTTCCGCGAACAGCTCCCACGGGTTGCGCAGGGTCTGCTTGAGGCCGAGCGAGATGCGGCGCTTGACCGGATCGACCTCGAGCACGGAAACCTCGACCTCCTGGGAGGTGGAGACGATCTTCCCCGGATGGACGTTCTTCTTGGTCCAGCTCATCTCGGAGACGTGAATCAACCCCTCGATGCCGGGCTCCAGCTCCACGAAGGCGCCATAGTCGGTGATGTTGGTGACGCGGCCCTTCAGCCTGGCGTGCACCGGATAGCGCGCGGCGATGCCGTCCCACGGGTCGGCCTGCAGCTGCTTGATTCCCAGCGAGATGCGGTGCGTCTCCTGGTTGATCTTGATGATCTTGACCTTGACCGACTGGCCGATCGCGACGACCTCGGACGGATGGTTGATGCGACGCCAGGCCATGTCGGTGACGTGCAGCAGGACGTCGATGCCGCCGAGATCGACGAAGGCGCCGTACTCGGTGATGTTCTTGACGACGCCCTCGACGGTCTGGCCTTCCTCGAGCGAGGCGACGAGCTCCGAGCGGGCCTCGGCGCGGGTCTCCTCGAGCACGGTGCGCCGGGACACCACGATGTTGCCGCGGCGACGATCCATCTTCAGGATCTGGAAGGGCTGCGGCTGGCCCATCAGCGGGGCGACGTCGCGGATCGGACGGATGTCGACCTGGCTGCGCGGCAGGAAGGCCGTGGCTCCGTCGAGATCGACGGTGTAGCCGCCCTTCACCGTGTTGACGATCGTGCCCATGACCTTCTCGTTGGCTTCGAAGGCGCGCTCGAGCTTGACCCAGCTCTCCTCGCGCCGCGCCTTGTCGCGGCTGATGACCGCTTCGCCCAGCGCGTTCTCGACACGGTCGAGATAGACCTCGACCTCGTCGCCGACCTTGAGCGCCGCGTCACGGCCCGGCCCGGCGAATTCCTTGAGCGCGACGCGCCCTTCCGTCTTCAGCCCCACATCGATGACCGCCATGTCCTTCTCGATGGCGACC
The DNA here is from genome assembly GCA_964508635.1 of uncultured Allobosea sp. Classification (GTDB taxonomy): domain Bacteria; phylum Pseudomonadota; class Alphaproteobacteria; order Rhizobiales; family Beijerinckiaceae; genus Allobosea. Next base: position 8,911 of record CAZDUL010000063.1, read on the forward strand.
ACCTTGCCCTTGACCACGGCGCCTTCCTGGATGTCGGCGCGGGTGAAGGATTCCTGCAGCAATGCCGCGAAATCCTCCTTCGTGGGGGCGTAATTCAAACCAGTCATGTCATCTCCTGAACGCCAGACGCACCGGTGTTCGTGTTGCAACGCCTTGCGGCGACGCCGGCCGTCCAACCCAGGTTCTGGCGAACCTTTGCAGAGTGGCGGACCGTTCTGGCGCAGTCGTCATGCGGATGGCTTCGGTGGCCAGTCCGCTGGAAGCGCGCGGTGCGGGCACCGGCTGTCATCGCAAGTCTCGCGCGGGCCCAGCCCCGCACGATGACGGTCCCATAGCGCAAGCGGGCAACGCGGGCAACGCGAAACGGCGATCGGCAGGGACTCCGGGGCGGGAGCCGTCGGCACCGGATGAGAAAGGGGCCCTCGCGGGCCCCTGTGTGCATCCCGGGCGGACAGCGACGCGGATCAGGAGGTGGCGGCCGGCTTCGACTCGAAGCCGCAACCGGAGCCGCTCTGCTCGACCTGCGGATGGCTCGACCCGGTTTGCGCGACGGCAGGGAAGGTGACGACGATGCTGGCGGCTGCAACGGCCAGCGCGGCGGCGACGGTAAGGCGAAGGCGATTCATCGGGGCAAATCTCCTGCTCTGGAGGCCGCGCGCATCGCGGCCGCATGACGATTATGTGCCCGATCCGGCGGTCCGGCCAGACCCTTTCTGCCGGGAACGCGGGCGTGGCCTTGCGTCGATGCGACGCAAGCCCCGCGGGGCGGCGTTCACCAGTCGGCCGTGCCTTCGTCCCCGCTCATCAACGCGCGGCGACGCTCCGCCACAGCGCGGCCGAACTGGTCCATCGCCAGACGGTACGCGGACAAGCCCGCCACGTCGATGTGCTGGCGGGCCATGTCTTCGGGCCCGGCGGGCAGGCCGCCGTCTGCCTCCCGGCCGAGCCCCCCGATCGCGCCGAGGCTCTCGCCCGCCCGCGCCAGCCCCATCCCGGCCACGCCCCCCGTCAGCCCCCGCCCCGCGTCGGGTCG
>CAZDUL010000064.1:0-12450 GCA_964508635.1 uncultured Allobosea sp.
CGCTTCGCCCATATCGAGGCGGCGCTGGCCGCGCAGGGCCGCCCGCTCACCGCCGCCAGCCTCGACGAGATGGAGGCGCTTTGGACAGAGGCGAAGGCGTCCGGGCTCTGACCGTTACCGCTCGCGCGCCGACGGAAAGCGAGCGATCAGCCGCTCGCGCCGCTCCGGCGTGACGCGCGCCACGATGTGCACCAGGCCCTGCGCATCGGCGCGCCGCTGCAGCACCTCGGTGTTGTCGTGCAGCCAGGCGAGCCCTGCGCCGTCCTGCGGCTCGACCGTCAGAGCATAGGCGGTGCTGTCGCGCGCCAGCCGCCGCTCGATCGCGTTCAGAAGATCCGGCACGCCCTCCCCCGTCAGCGCCGACACCAGCATGGGGCGCTCGGCCTCGGGCCGGTGCTCCGCGATCGCGGCAAGCTGGGCGTGATGCTCGGGGGTGAGCAAATCGGCCTTGTTCCACACCTCGATCAGCGGAGTGGGCGCGCGGCCCTCGCCGCCGAAGACGCCGAGCTTATCCAGGATCGCCTCGACATCGGCGCTCTGCGCCTGCGCGTCCTCATGGGCGACATCGCGCACATGCAGGATGAGATCGGCCTCGATCACATCCTCCAGCGTGGCCCGGAAGGCCGCCACCAGCATGGTCGGCAGGTCCGAGATGAAACCGACGGTGTCGGTCAGGATCACGCTCTGGCCATGCGGAAGGCGGATCGCGCGCGCCGTCGGATCGAGCGTGGCGAACAGGAGATCCTTGGCAAACACGTCCGCCCCGGCGAGCCGGTTGAACAGCGTCGACTTGCCGGCGTTGGTGTAACCCACCAGCGCCACGACCGGATAAGGGACCTTGCGCCGGCTCTTCCGGTGCAGCCCGCGCGTGCGCACCACCGTCTCGAGCTCGCGCTCGATGCGGGTGACGCGATCCTGGATCAGCCGCCGGTCCGCCTCGATCTGCGTTTCGCCGGGGCCGCCGAGGAAGCCGAAGCCGCCGCGCTGGCGCTCGAGGTGGGTCCAGGAGCGCACGAGCCGGCTCTTCTGGTAGTTCAGATGCGCCAGCTCCACCTGCAGCGCACCCTCCTTGGTGCGCGCCCGCCGCCCGAAGATCTCGAGGATCAGCCCTGTCCGGTCGATGACCTTGCGCTTCCACGCCTTCTCGAGATTGCGCTGCTGGATCGGCGAAAGCGGCGCATCGACGATCACGAGCCCGACCTCCAGCTCCTCGAGCTGCGCGCCGATCTCCTCGACCTTGCCCTTGCCGAGATAGGTGGATGGACGCAGCGCCGCCAGCGGCGCGATGGCCTGACCGACAACAGTCAGGTCGATGGCGGCCGCCAGCCCGATGGCCTCGTCGAGACGCGCGGCGAAGGAGCGCTCGCCGCCTGCCTGGCGCAACGGATCGACGCCCCGCTCCCGCAGATAAGGCCCGAGCACGAAGGCGCGCGTGCCGCGCGCGATGTCGCGCTCGATCTCGTCCAGCGCCTTGGCCGTCTCGCGGCGCGCCTTGTCGGCCTTGGCTTTGCCGATGGGGGTGTCGGTCATGTGGATCCTTGATCAGCGCCTAGAAGTAGGCGCTGCGGCGGCGAAGCGGAAGGGTTCGGCTCATGCCGGATGGCCGTGTCCGGCGAGAAACCCCTCGAGCGCGGCGAGTGTCCCGGCCGCGTCCTCCTCGGCGACGAAATGGCCGCTCTGCGCCTGCACGCCGGTCGCCTCGGGGGCGAAGGTCTCGCGCCAGACGGCGAGCGGGCTGGCGCCCTTGCCCGTGAGATAGAAGTCGCCCCAGACCAGATGAACGGGACAACGGATCGTGCGCCCTGCCGAAAGATCGTCCTTGTCGGCCTCGACATCGAGCGAGCGGCCGGCGCGATAGTCCTCGCACATGGCGCTCACGCGGGTCGGATCGCCGAAGCTGGCACGGTAGCTCGCCATCGCGCGGGGATGGAAGGCGTCGAGATTTCCCGCCTTGGTCCAACGCGCCATCAGCCCCTCGAAATAGGCGCTGCCCTGGCGAGATATCGCCTGCTCCGGTTCGGGTCTGGGCCGGGCGAGGAACTCCCAGTGCGCGGCCTCGTAGCGGCCGGCGTCGATCTCGCGCCAGACATGTATGGTCGGCAGGATATCGAGCAGGGCGAGGCGTGTCATCCGGCCCGGATGGTCGAGCGCCAGCCGGTAGACCACACGCGCGCCGCGATCGTGTCCCACGGCCGCGAATCGGACATGGCCGAGCTGCTCCATGACCGAAACGACGTCCGCGCCCATCTCGCGCTTGCTGTAGAGCGCGCCGCCCTCGCCGGGCGGGGCCGACGACCAGCCATAGCCGCGCAGATCCATCGCCACGACCGTGTGCGTCTTCGCGAGCGCGGGCGCGATGCGATGCCACATGGCGTGCGTCTGCGGAAAGCCATGGATCAGCACGACCGGCGGACCTGCCCCTCCGACGCGGGCGAAGATGCGGCGCGCGTTGCCCTCGAGCCAGCGGGCCTCGAAACCGGGAAACAGCGGGGCGGTGTCGCTCATGGCAGGGTCCTGCGGCTCAGGGGACATGTCATAGCCCGCCGCGGCGCCTTCGTCATCGCGAGACGCCCGGAGCGCGCTCGCGCAACGTCCAGGACGCGTCATGGTGCATCACGGCGTGGCCGGACTTCGACCCCGCCATGCCGGGCCCTGGCGCGGATCGCTCCCCACCCTCGGGATCGGCGGGTCGAAGGCAGCCGATGACGTGCGATGATCGCCGGGATCGTCCCCTGCTTGACGCCTCGCGCCCCGTGGTCCATCGCAGGCCGCCCTTGCCATTCGTCAGGACTGACCCGATGAGCCACGCCGATCTTGCCGCCACCATCGACGCCGCGTGGGAGGACCGCGCCAGCCTCGGCTTCGCCACCACCGGCCCGGTTCGCGATGCCGTCGAGACCACGCTCGCCCTGCTCGACTCCGGAAAGCTCCGCGTTGCGGAAAGGCAGGGTGGCGAGTGGGTGGTGCATCAATGGGCCAAGAAGGCGGTGCTGCTGTCGTTCCGCCTCAACGACAACGTGATGATGCCGTTCGACACGGACAATGGCGGCGCCATCGACCGACCCGTCTATGGCTGGGACAAGGTGCCGACCAAGACGCAAGGATGGGGAGAAGCCCGCTTCCGGGAGGCCGGTTTCCGCATGGTGCCGGGCGCGGTGGTGCGCCGCTCGGCCTTCATCGGCAAGAACGTCGTGCTCATGCCGTCCTTCGTGAATGTCGGGGCCTATGTGGACGAAGGCACGATGGTCGATACCTGGGCGACGGTGGGCTCCTGCGCGCAGATCGGCAGGAACGTGCATCTGTCCGGCGGCGTCGGCATCGGCGGCGTGCTGGAGCCGCTCCAGGCCAACCCGACCATCATCGAGGACAACTGTTTCATCGGCGCTCGCTCGGAGGTGGTCGAGGGCGTGATCGTCGGCGAAGGCTCGGTCATCTCGATGGGCGTGTTCATCGGAGCCTCGACGAAGATCATCGATCGCGCCACCGGGCAGGTGCATATGGGCAAGGTTCCGCCCTATTCCGTGGTGGTGTCGGGGTCGATGCCGGGCAAGCCGCTGCCCGATGGAACCCCGGGGCCGTCGCTTTACTGCGCCGTCATCGTCAAGACGGTCGACGCGCAGACGCGATCCAAGACCGGCATCAACGAACTGCTCCGGGACTGACGGACGATGCTGCATCGGCTTGTCGGCACGGATCCTGTCGCGCTGGCGCGGGCGCTGGTGCGCTGTCCATCCGTGACGCCGGACGAGGGCGGCGCTTTGGCCCTGCTGGCGACCGAACTGGCCGCCGCCGGCTTCACCGTTCACCGGCCGGTGTTCAGCGAGCCGGGCACGCCCGATGTCGAGAACCTCTACGCCCGATATGGCGAGCAGGGCCCGGTCTTCGTCATTGCCGGCCACACCGACGTGGTTCCGCCCGGCGATATCGGCCGCTGGAGCCACGATCCGTTCGCGGGCGAAATCGTGGACGGCGTGCTCTACGGGCGCGGCGCCTGCGACATGAAGGGGGGGCTTGCCGCCATGGTCGCGGCCGCCATCCGGTTCGTTCGCGAGAACCCTGCCTTTCCCGGCTCGATCGCCATGCTGATCACCGGCGACGAGGAGAGCGTCGCTGTCAACGGCACCGTGAAGCTGCTGAAGTGGGCGCATGACCGCGGCGAGCGCTTCGACCACTGCCTGCTCGGCGAGCCGACCAACCCGGATGCGCTGGGCGACATGATCAAGATCGGGCGACGCGGTTCGCTGACCTGCCGCCTGACGGTGACCGGGGTTCAGGGCCACGTCGCCTATCCCGAGCAGTCGGTGAACCCGATCCGGGACATGGTGAAGCTGCTGGCCGCCCTCGACGCCGCGCCTCTCGACGACGGCACGGCGCATTTCGGCCCCTCCACGCTGGAGTTCACCACCGTGGACGTGGGCAATCCGGCCCAGAATGTTGTGCCTGCGCAGGCGACGGCCACCATCAATGTCCGCTTCAACGACGCCTGGACACCGGCGACGCTGGAAGCGGAGCTTCGCCGCCGCCTGGCGATGGTGACGACGCGCGCGACGGTCTCGGCCGTCTTCGAGCCAACCAACGCCGTGGCCTTCGTCACCGAGCCGGGCCCATTCGTCGACATGGTCAGCGCCGCTGTCGCGGCGGAGACAGGGCGCAAGCCCGCGCTCTCGACCACCGGCGGCACGTCGGACGCCCGCTTCATCAAGGATTACTGCCCGGTGGTGGAGTTCGGCGTGGTCGGCAGGACCATGCACAAGATCGACGAATGCGCGGCCGTGGCCGATATCGAGGCGCTCAGCCGCATCACGCATCGCCTGCTCGGGACCTATTTCAGCCGGCCATGATCGGGCACAGGCCGGGGGTGCGCGCGACGCCGGCCCGTCCAAGGCCCCGTCCAAGGCACCGGGCGTGATCGTGCAGCTGCTGGCCCAGCACGCCGCGCCGTTTCGCCTCGTGCCGGCGCTGGTGCCGGCGCTGGTGCCGGCAAGATGAGGCGGGTGGCGCGCGCAGCGCTGGGCACGTCGGCGCGGTCGGCGCTCGCAATTGCTGCGCTGGCCTTCGCGGTCGGAAGCGGCGCAGCCCGGATCCCTGTGCTTGCGATGACCCGAGGCCTCATGCGGCGCGCGGCAGCGTCTCTTGAAAGCGGATCGCCTCGCCCACGCCGGGCGTGACCAGTTCGCCCTCCCACATCACCCGGTGGCCCCGAACGATCGTGCCCACCGGCCAGCCGGTGACGGCGACGCCGTCGTACGGCGTCCAGCCGCAGCGCGAGGCGATCCAGTCGTTGCGGATCACCTGCCGACGGCCGAGATCGATGACGGTGAAATCGGCGTCATAGCCCACGGCGATCCGGCCCTTGCCAGCCATGCCGAAGAGCCGGTTCGGCCCGTGGCTGGTCAGATCGACGAAGCGCTCGAGGCTGATGCGGCCAGCATTCACATGGTCGAGCATGATCGGCACCAGCGTCTGCACGCCCGTCATGCCGGAATGCGTGGCGGGATATGCGTGCTCCTTCTCCTCGCGCGTGTGCGGCGCATGATCGGAGCCCAGAACATCGACCACGCCGTTGACGACCCCGGCCCAGATGCCGCGCCGGTGTGTTTCGTCGCGCACCGGCGGGTTCATCTGCGCATACGCCTTGAGCCGCTCGTAGCAATCCGGGGCCGAGAGCGTCAGATGATGCGGCGTCACCTCGACGCTGGCGATATCCTTGTGGTCCTTCAGGAACATCATCTCGTCGGCGGTGGAGATGTGCAGCACGTGGATGCGCGCGCCGGTCTCGCGCGCGATGCCGACAAGGCGGCGGGTGCAGTTCAGCGCGACCTCCGGCGAGCGCCAGACCGGGTGGGATGACGGGTCGCCCGGCACCCGCAGATGCAGGCGCTCGCGCAGCATCATCTCGTCCTCGCAGTGGAAGGCGGCGCGACGGCGCGTGCGTTTGAGGATGTCGCGCACGCCCGCGTCATCCTCCACCAGCAGCGCACCGGTGCTGGACCCCATGAACACCTTGATGCCGGCCGCTGCCGGCAGGCGCTCCAGTTCGGCCACATGCTTCGCGTTCTCATGCGTGCCCCCGACATAGAAGGCGAAATCGCAGTGCATGCGGTGGTGCGCCGCCTTCACCTTGTCGGCCAGGGCCTCGGGCGAGGTCGTCAGCGGATCGGTGTTCGGCATCTCGAACACCCCCGTCACGCCCCCCATCACGGCAGCGCGCGAACCGGTTTCGAGGTCTTCCTTGTGGGTGAGACCCGGCTCGCGGAAGTGCACCTGGGTGTCGACCACGCCCGGCAGCACATGCAGGCCGCGGCAGTCGATCACCTCGCCGGCGTCGGCGCGGGTCAGGTCGCCGAGCGCCGCGATGCGCCCGCCGATCACGCCGATGTCGCGCAAGGCCTGCCCATCATGGTTGATCACGATGCCGGAACGGAGGATCACGTCGAAGATGCGGGACATGGTGCTGGTCCGATGGCTGATCTTTCGCCGGACCATAAACCGGCTTCGCCGCCCTGGTCAGCCCGGCGTGGCGCATGACGGGGTTGCCCCGGCCGAGACGATCGCGCGTCGGGCCGGCGGCAACAGCCGCTTCGCGGCCGCTCAGCGCCACCGATTGCGGATCAGCGCTTCCACCTCCGCGGGCGCGAGCGCCGCAGTGGCGCCGCCCGCCTGCAGCAGGGCCTCGACCGGCCCATGGCCGCTGGCGGGCCGGAAGCTGCCCGCGCCTTCGCCGCGCGGCAGCGCAAGCTCCACCCTCCAGCCCTGCGGTCGCGCGCAGACGACCGCTTCGGCCTGCGACGCGCTCGGGCCATGCGTCGCTGCCACCGTTCGGCAGATGCTGCGATCCGCCAGCCGGTGGGTGCCCGTCGCCCGGCCCGTGAGCCCCTCGCCAAGCGTCACTGTTTCGCCATCGCGCGCCTCACCAATGGCGTCGAGCCCGCGCCCCTCGGCCGCCGCGATCGCCGCCACCGCATTGCCGGGGATAGCCCGCTGCTGTCCGGCCAGGAAACCGCCGAGCCCCGCGACAGCCGCCGCGATGCCCGCCGCCATCGCCATCGGCAGGATGCCATGCGAATGCGCGGTCCGTGGAGGGTTGCGGGAAACGGCCTGCCGCCGACGCGGCGGCGTCCCATGGCCGGGCCGCTGTCCATCAGCCGCCGGGGCTTCCACGACGGCCGCGGGGCGCGTCTCCGGCGCCGGCCTCGGCGCCATGATCGCCGCAGCCAGCCGTGCCGGCGGCGGCTCAGCGATCACGTCGCGAAATGCACCGCGCAGTCCGCCACGGGTCGCGACGAACGGCTCCAGCCGCTCGGCCAGCCTCGGATCGCTCGCCAGAGCCCGAGCCACGGCCTGGCTGGTCGCCTCGTCGAGCAGGCCGTCGGCGAACATCATCAGCGTCTCGTGGCTGAAGCCGTCATGCGCACCGGGCTCCGGCGGCGCGGACCGCGGCAGCAACGGTGGATCGCCAGGGGTGGTCGCGCCGGAGCCGATGATGGCATGTCCGCACGCGCCAGCGTCGTCGGAACGCCAGCAGGGCTGACGTCCGGGATCGCTCGCCATCGCTCGCCGCGCCCGCGCCAGACGGCTCATCACCGTACCGATCGGGATCTGAAGGACCACGGCAGCCTCGCGGTAACTCAGCTCGTCGACGCACACGAGCAGCAGAACACTGCGCAATTCCTCCGGCAGACACAGGATGGCCTGCTCCACCGGTCCCTGCGAGCGCAGCCCGGCGGTCTTCGCACCATCGTCGCAGGCCAGATCGAGGCTGTCGTCGACGTCGTCCTGCGGGCGCTGCGTTCGCGCCTTGCGCATCTCGTCGATCCAGAGAGTGCGCATGATGCGGAACATCCACGTATCGAGATGCGTGCCCGGCTCAGAGCTGTCCTCGCTTGCCAGCGCCCGCTCACAGGCCGCCTGCACCAGATCGTCCGCGCGTTCACGCGACCGCGTCAGCGACAGGCCGAAGCGCCTCAGACGCGGCAACTCGGCCAAGAGCTGCGTCCGGATGTCTCCGGTCATCCTTTCAACCCCGCTCGGGAGGCTCGCCGCTGAGGATCGGACGCCCTGCGCAACTGGTCCCGCAAGTCGACAGGGACGGTGTGATAGTCCCCATGCGTTGCGCAGGACAACAGCGATGGCAACGGGGGATCGCGTGCGAATGTGCGAAATCGCCCGGCGGATCGTCGAACGCGATGGCCGTCCGACCACGCAAGCCCGCGGCGTCGCGGGTTTCCGCGCTTCGCGCTCGAATTTCTGTCTGCTTCCTTCGACCTCGCAGCATCGCCGATGATCGCGGTCGAGGCTGGCGCACCGGCGATCCTCGCCGCGCAAGCCCATGACGACGGCGACGATGGCGACGATGGAGGGGAGCGACGGTGGCGGGTTCGGCGGCGGTAGCGTGCGCGGTCGCCGAGCAGCGGTCCGCATGTGGGGCCTGCTGGCCGAGGACTGCGGCGGCCCCGCAGCGGTCTAACGTTCGTCACGCGGATGTCCCTGACCACCGCGCACGCGACCGGCGGGGGGCCCTTTTGTCTCTGCGGATCGACTAACTGGGCCCATCCTGAGGATGACGCGAACGTGCAAATCCTGCCGCAAGAGCGATGGCGAGCAGCAGAATGATGGCAGTTCCCAGCGCGAGAACCACCCCGGCGTAGGGCAGCGGCAGACCCGCAAGCCGGATCGCTCCCCCCGTTCCCGCAACCAGCGCCAGCAGCGCCAGGGTCAGCCGGGCATCCGCGACGAACATCGACCACAGTTCTGCCGCGACATCCTTGAGGATACTCATGCGGTCGCCCCTTTCGCGTGGCGCGCCAGCGCCGCGCCGGCAAGCCCTGTGGCGAGGAACAGCGCTGCCAGCGCCAGCAGCATCAGGTCGCCGCCCGGCCATTCGATGCCCAGCCCCTCGCCCGCCCAGAACACGCCGAAGGCTGTCAGCATCACGCCGACGCCGAATTTCAACGTGTTCTCGGGCACGCGGGCGAGGGGTCTGTGCGCGATGGCGCCGGCCGCCAGCACCAGCGCGCAGGCCAGCGCCGCGCCCAGCGCCGCGGGGCCCAGAAGTCCGCGCCCGGCACCCACCGCGACGACGATGAACACGACCTCGAGCCCCTCGAGCAGCACCGCCTTGTAGGCGGCGATGCCCGCGATCCAGTCCTGCGTGCGGCCCGAGCGGGCAAGTTCGCCCGACAGTTCGGCCTGCTCGCGGGAAAAGATCGCTGCCTCGTCGTGCAGCGGGATCACCCCGGCGGTGCGCAGCGCCGCCTTGCGCAGCCAGCCCGCCCCAAACAGCAAGAGCATCACCCCGATCACCAGCTGCAACAGGTGCAGCGGCACGCGGTCGAGGAGCGGCCCCAGCAGCGCCACGATGGCGGCCAGCGTCGCCAGCGCCGCCCCTGTGCCCAGCACCGCCGGCCGCCAGCCGCGCAAGGTGGCGACCACGAGAACGATGGTGAAGGCCTCGACCACCTCGACGATCGAGGCGAGGAAGGCCGAGGCCACGGCGGGCCAGGCATGGCTGAAGGACAGCATCAGTCGTGCCGGCGCGCTGCGGCCAGCGCCTCGGCGCGGCTCGAACCAGGGTCTGCCAGCCGCGCGTCGTCCGGCCCGGCCAGCCAAGCACGCTGGCGCTGGTGCTCGTGCCAGCCGATGAAGCGGTCGATCAGGTCGGCGCCGTCCACGGCCAGGCCGGGCGCGGGCCTGGACAGGGGCAGGTTTGGCAGGTGCAGGTTCGCCATGGTGGTCTCACTTGTTCTCGTCATGCGCGTCGAAGACGCGGCGGGCATAGTCGTCGAGCACCGCCTCGCAGCCCTTGAGCCGCTCGGCGGCCTCGGCGGCGCGGGGGGCGCCGTAGAAGTCGAGCTTGCGGATCTTCTCGAGCCAGCCCTGGAGCTTCTTGAGATCGACATCGTTCTCCTCAAGCTCGGCATAAGTGTAGTGGCTGGCGGCAATTTCCTTGGCGACCTCGCGCTCGAAGTCGTCGCACTTGTCGATGAACTCGGCATAGGCCTCGTCGCGGTCGGCCTTGAAGCGGGCGATGACCTTGGCCCCCTGCCCCGCCTCGAGCGGCAGGCCGCGCAGCAGGACCGCCTCGCCCCCCGCCTCGGCCACGTCGTTCTCGACGATCTTCAGCCGGCGCAGGTGGTCGTCGGTCTCCGGCAACAGGCACACGCCGTTCTGCAGATAGACGGCCCCCATCCCCTTCAGCTTGCGCCACAACGCGACGCGCCGTGCGGCCGGTTCGGCCGGCACCTTGTAGGAGAGGATGAGCCAGGATCCGTTTTCCATGCTCCATTGATAATGTAACGGCGGTTACATTTCAAGCGACACTGTGGATTTCGGATGATGGAGCGAAAAACGCCTCGAGGCCGGCTGGCACCCCGGCGGTCGGGACGGCAGCACCACGGGGGCGCACGGCGCGCAAGGCGCACGCACATCACGCGGCCTCGGGGAAGATCAGATCGACCCTCAGGCCCGGGTCATTGTCCGACAGGGCCAGCTCCGCCCCGTGCAGCTGCGCGATGGCCTCGACCAGCGACAGGCCGAGGCCGTGGCCGGGCGTGGTGCGCGACCGTTCGAGGCGATAGAGGCGCCGCCGCACCTTGTCGCGCTCGCCCTCGGGGATGCCGGGACCGTTGTCGGCCACCGTCAGCACCGCGCGGCCGGCTGGCCGGGTCAGGGCTACGTCGATGCGCGTGCCAGGGGGCGTGTGGCGCAGGGCGTTCTCGATCAGGTTGGCGAACGCCTGTCCCAGAAGGTTGCGGTCGCCGGTCACGGTCAAGGGCCCCTCGGGCAGGGGCGACAGCCGCAGCACATGGCCGGAATCCTCGGCCGCGGGTTCGTAGATCTCGACGAAGGTGCGGACCACCGCCGCCAGATCGACAGGCCCGAACCGCGCCTTCGGACTGCCGCCCTCGATCTGGGCGATCTGCAGAAGGGACTGGAACACGGCGACGGCGCGCCTGGCCTCCTCGGCGGCGCGGGCGGCGAGGTCGGCTTCGGGCCCCTCCTCGGGGAGGCGGTCGCGCAGGTCCGACAGCATGAGGGCCAGCCGCTGGACCGGAGTCTTCAGATCGTGCGCGATGTCGGCAGAGACCTGGCGCAAAGCGGCGGTGGCGGCCTGCTGCGCCGCGGCCATGCGGTCGATGCCGGTGCCGATGCGCGACAGGTCATCGCCGCGGTCTGGCCCGTTCACCCGTGCGCTCAGGTCGCCTTCGGCCATGCGGCGCAGTGCCGTCTCGATCCGTCCGACGCGTCGGGCAGAGGCAGCCGCAAGCCATACACCTGCGGCCATCGACAGGGTAATCGTGGGAAGCAGACTGAGAGCAACGAGATCGAGGAAGGTCTCTTCCAGATCCTTCAGCGGCTCGAGGCTTTCGGCAGCGACCAGCAATCCGCCTGCCATCGGCACGATGCGGTGTTCGTAGCCGTCCGGTGCGAGCTTGCTCCCGCGCTCCAGCCGCGACAGGCGCAAATCCGCGCCCTGCAATTCGGCCCGCGCATTTCCGACGCTCGTTCCGTCGGGGCCGATAAAGACGAAGATCCGTTTTCCGGGATCGGTCGCTGCCGCCTCGGCGGCGACAAGTGCGGCAAGCGCAGCGGCATCGTTGCTCACACGGAAACCGGCAACATGCTGATCCAACGTCGCCGCGATCTGTTCGGCCAGATTGCCGCGGATCTGCAGATAGGCAACCCCGAGGGTCACGATGCTGACCACGGAGAACAACGCCACCAGCCCGAATGCCAGTCGCACGGGGGTGGAGCGGGCCAAGCGTCCGATCCCTGCGACGATCGCGATGGGCGAGGCCACGGCGCTAGCCCTCGATCTTGTAGCCCGCGCCGCGGACGGTCTTCAGCAGTTCGCGGTCGAAGGGCTTGTCGATCTTCGACCGCAGCCGGCTGACATGCGTCTCCACGACATTGGTCTGGGGATCGAAGCTGATCTCCCAGACCGCTTCCAGCAGCATGGTGCGGGTCTGCACCCGGCCCTTGCGCCGCAGAAGATGTTCGAGCAGCGCGAACTCGCGGGGCAGCAGGTCGATCTCGACCCCGGCACGGGTCACCTTTCGGCGGATCAGGTCCATGGTCAGGTCGCCCGCGGTCAGCGCGGTTTCCTGAACGGCGGCCTGCGGGCGGCGGGCGAGCGCCTGGATGCGGGCGGACAACTCGCCGAAGGCGAAAGGCTTCACGAGGTAGTCGTCGCCGCCGGCCTCGAGCCCTTCGATCCTGTCGTCCACCCCTCCGACGGCTGTCAGGAAGATCGCGGGCGTCATCACCTTGGCCGCGCGCAGCGCCTTCACCAGCGACAAGCCGTCGAGGCCCGGCAACATCCGGTCCACCACCATCACGTCATAGCCGCCCACCATCGCCTGGGCCAGAGCCTCGCGCCCGTCGGCCAGGTGATCGACCACATGCCCCTCCTGGCGCAGGCCGCCGACGATGTAGTCGGCGGTTGTGCGG
>CAZDUL010000065.1:0-14303 GCA_964508635.1 uncultured Allobosea sp.
GCTCGAACGCGTCGCCCATCTGGCCGAGCTTGGCGACGCGTTCGAGCAGGATCACTTCCATGGGTCTTCTCCTTGATGATCGGGTTGATGGCGGTGTTTCGGGGGTGTTCGGCTGTTTCAGCGAGGATCGGAAGGCGGGAGGCGCCGCCTGTCCCGGAAGCGGAAAATCAGAACGGCCAGACCGAACAGCGCGACGATCGGCCCCAGGATCGTGGCGCCGAAGAACAGGCCGAGATAGACGCCCGCGAGGGCGCCGAGCCGCCACGGCTTGCCGCGCGACAAAGCGTGCATGGCGGCCAGCCCGTTCAGCAGCAACGCCGCCACCAGCCCGCCCAGGATGGCAAGGCCGAAGAACCCGAAGAAACCGGGCAGCAGCGTGAGACCGGTCGCGACCGCGCCGACCATGAGCGTCTCGCGCGGCAACTGCGTCATCGGCAGATCGGGCCACGGCCGCGGCAACCGGCCGGACGCCTGCACCGCCTTGGCCGCGATCCACAGATTGGCGACCAGCATCGGAACCATGGAGGCCGCGACGGCGAAGGGGGCGAAGGTGGACACTGTCGATGCCAATGTCTGCGCGTTGATCCCGTCCGGCAGGCGCGGCGGCGACAGGCCGGGGATCTCGCCCGCCAGCATGCGCGCCATCAACCCCTCGATGCTGGAGCGGTAGACGTCGTGGCTGCCGAAGATCGTCAGCGCGCCGATCAAGGTCACGAGCGCCGCTGTCCCGACGATCCAGAGCAGCAGCCGGCCCATCGGATACCATTCCGAGACGCCACGCCCGTCGGCGCGCCCGAGAAGCGAGAGATAGGCGATGCCCCAGGCCGGAAGCGCAATCCCGATCGCGTAGGCCGCACCGGCGGGCAGGCGCAGGCCGAGGCCGAGCGCCAGCGCGCCGACAAGCGCCGCGATCAGACCGGCGCGATGGCGCCAGCCGAGCGTCACGATGAAGACGGGCAGGGGGGCCAGATAGGACAGGATCACCGCAAGCGGCGATCCGACGATCACCACCGCGAACAGGAGCGCGGAAACCAGCCCCGCGCCGATGCCGGCTATCACATGGCTCATGGCTGTCCTGCTGTCCCGCCGGTCGGGCCAATCCCGCCGGGGTGAGAAGCTGTCTCGCTTCAACGGACCCGGCGGGTTTTCACCGCCGGGCGACTGTGTGGTTCATCGACCGGGCGAACCCGGCCGGTTCGTCACTTGATGACGTAGGGCAGAAGGCCGAGGAAGCGGGCGCGCTTGATGGCCTGGGCCAGCTCGCGCTGCTTCTTGGCCGAGACGGCCGTGATGCGGGAGGGAACGATCTTGCCGCGCTCGGAAATGTAGCGCGAGAGCAGCTTGACGTCCTTGTAGTCGATCTTCGGCGCGCCCTCGCCCGTGAACGGGCAGGACTTGCGGCGGCGGAAGAAGGGGCGGCGCGCTCCAGCGGTCATGGCTCAGAACTCCTCGCCGGTGGTGTCATCGTCGCGGCGGCGCGGGCGATCGTCGCTGAACCGCTCGCGGTCGCGGCGCTCGTCGCGCTCGCGCTTCTGCAGCATGGCGGACGGCCCCTCCTCATGTTCCTCGACGCGGATGGTCAGAAAACGCAGCACGTCCTCGTTGATGCGCATCATGCGCTCCATCTCGGCCACGGCCGAGGCGGGTGCGTTGATGTTCATCAGCGCATAGTGGGCCTTGCGGGTCTTCTTGATCCGGTAGGCGAGGGACTTGACGCCCCAATACTCGACCTTGCCGATGGAGCCGCCTCCGGCCTCGATCACGCCCTTGTATTGCTCGGTCAGGGCCTCGACCGCCTGCGCGCTCACATCGGGGCGCGCCATGAAGATATGCTCGTAAAGGGGCATGAAGCCTTCCTCTTCGCGTCTGGTGCGGGCGACGCACTGCGCGCCCGTGTTCAGCGTCCGTGAAGCTCCGGCGCAAAGCCCTTCGGTCCGCATCGCTGAACGCGAGGAAGGCCGATGTGCTGTTCGAAGGCGGAGACACGGGGCGGCGAAGACCGGATGCCTTCTCGTCGGACAGACCGACGCGCCCGTTCAGCCCCCAGCCGGAGCCACGTTGACTTGCGCGATACAGGATGAGGGTGCGCCTGGCAAGTGTGCGCTGCGCGTGGCACGGCGCGACATCCTGGCCTACAGCCCCGAGGCGCGCGCTGCGGCCGCGACGGCGAGGCCGGCCGCCAGCGCCAGCACCTCGTTGCGCCGGATCATCATGGCGGCGAGCGCGGCGGCCAGCGCCAGGGTCGCGGCCAGCCCCGCCCTCTCGATGATCGGCAAGACGGATGCGACGATGATCGAGCCGGGCAGGGCGCCGAGGGCGCGCTTCACGGCAGGCGTCAGCGGGATGACGTTCATCATCACGACGCCGGAGATGCGGCACAAATAGGTGACGAAGGCCATGAGGGCGATCGCCGACACGACGCCCGGGGTCAGAAGCTCCGTCATTGCGGCTTGCTCCGCGCGCTCGCGGGCTCGTCGGCGCCGAATGCGGCGGCGGCCGCCATGCCGGCGATCGCGCCTGCCAGAATGTGCCACTGTCCAGGCACAAGCTTCGACACGAGCAGCGCCGCCAGCCCCGCCACAGCCCACGGCGCAGCGGGTTTCAGGCCCTTCCACATCGGCACGAGCAGCGCCGCGAAGTAGATCGGCATCACGAGATCGAGCGCGAACCGCTTCGGCTCCGTGACCAGCCCGCCCAGGGCGTAGCCGATACCGGTCGCCGCGATCCAAAGCGCCCAGCAGAACAGGCCCGCGCCGACCAGCACGCCGAGATCGCGCCCGCCATCGGCCTGATGGCGCATGCCGATCAGCCAGTTGACGTCCGTCAGCAGGAAGAGGTGGCCGGCGTTGAGCGGCAGGCTGTAGTGCCGCACCCAGGAGTGCAGCGCCGCGCCCATCAGCACCATGCGGCTGTTCACGACCGCCACCAGCATCGCCATGTTGAGGATGGCGCCCCAGGTCCAGAAGGCGGGCCACGCTTCGAGCGCCACCATCTGCGACATGCCGGCGTAGATGAAGGCGCTCATGGCCATCGACTCGCCGAAAGTCAGTCCCTTCGCCGCCGAGGCTGCGCCGAAGGCCGCACCGAAAACCACGATGCCCGGCACGGTGGGAAGCGTCATCAATGCGCCGAGCCGTGCGCCATCCCGCGTCAGGATCGGTCGGTTCGGAGAGGTGGAGGCGCTGGGCATGGAGCGATCCGTTTCCTGTGCATCTCGCAAGCAGCGCGCCGCAAGGCAACCGGAGCGGACTGCAAGCGGCCCATGCGCCCCCCGCATCGGGGCGGCCAACGATTGCTGCGTCGCGGCAGCGGGCAGCGCTGCCGGAGCGCCTGCGCGCTGGCCATGGCTGCCTGCCCCGCCAGCGCCAGCCAGCTGCTTGTCATCAGATGCAGACGGACCACCAAGCGCAGCTTCGGGCCGGTCCAGGATCTGGAGTGCAAGGTGAAAAGCGCCTGCTCGCTTGTCATGCCGATGATTCAACGTCCGGCCGCAAGATGCAGAAACGTGACTCCTTTTGGCTGCCTGAGATCATGATTCCGCAACCTCATCTGTTGGTTGAGCACGGACGCCAGAAAGTTGCCGCGGCGTCTGGCGCGCGATGATGGCGTCAGGCATCGGGCGAGGCCCGGCCGCAGCCGTCCAAGCCTCTTTCCGAATGCGGACGGCCGACGTAATCTTTGCCACGGGAGGCCGATCTGGACACGGAGGATAACGCCATGGCGCGTTTCGTCCTGCTTTCGGCCGGCATGGCGGCCTTGCTCGTGCATCTGGCCGAGCCAGCTGCGGCGCAACCCCTCGCGCATCGGCACGCTGCGCCGTCCGTAACATCCAGGCCGCTGGTGAAGCCGAGGCCGGTGCCGCCGCGCGAGCCCGTCGTGGGGCGTCCGCTGCCGGGCACATTCGCGGGTGGCGTCGATCCGTTCCACGGGCGCGTTGCTTCTGTCACCGTGTTGCGTCCCGCCGTCGAGCGCATCGAGCTTGCGGTGAGCGTCAACGCCGTCCCGGCCATTGCGGGGATTCGCCAGGCTCCGCCTGGCGATCCGATCATCTACCGGATCGGCCGCGAGCGCGCGCGCGGCGAGGGCCAGCGACACGACAGGCGGCTTCATCGGCGCGAAGCATCTGCTGACGGCGTTCGTATCGTGCGCGTCTCACCCTGATCGGTGGCCATCGTGCAAAACGGCTTTGCGCCGGCTTTCCGGATGTGCAAGGTGCGCAACCGATCAACAGGCTGGCGGCAGGGCCGGCCGGGCGTGACGACTGCGTCCTTCAATCAGGTCAAGGGGAGTGAGCCGGTCATGATCCAACGTCGTCGGTTCGTCGCAGGGATGGCAGCCGGCCTCGTATGCGCGCCGCATGTCGCGCGGGCGCAGGCGCAGGCGCTGCCGATCGGGCTCATCACGACGCTCTCGGGGCCCGGCGGCTATCTCGGGGCCGATATCCGCGATGCGTTCAACCTCGCGGTCGAGCTGGAGGGCGGCAAGCTCGGCGGTGTGCCGGTGCGCGTGCTGGTCGAAGACGACGCCTTGCGCCCGGCGCAGGGCAAGCAGATCGCCGATCGTTTCCTGAAGAACGAGCGCGTGAAGCTGTTCACGGGCATCGTGTTCTCCAATGTTGCGGGCGCCACGGTGCCGGACGTGCTCGATGCCGACGGCATCTATGTCAGCCCCAATGCAGGGCCGTCGAACTTCGCCGGGCGGGAATGCCACCGGAACTACTTCGTGGTCTCCTGGCAGAACGACAGCCTCCACGAGAGCGCCGGCCAGAGCGCCATGGATCTCGGCTTCCAGCGTGCGGCGATCCTCGCGCCCAACTACCAGGCCGGGCAGGATGCGCTGGCCGGCTTCAAGCGCTTCTTCAAGCGCGAGATCGCGGCCGAGATCTTCACCCGGCTGGACCAGACCGACTACGCGGCCGAAATGGCGCAGATCCGCGCCGCGCGGCCGGATGTGGTGTTCCAGTTCCACCCGGGCGGGCTCGGCATCGCCTTCCTGCGCCAGTTCCAGCAGGCCGGTCTGCTCGGGCAGATCCCGATGGTCGTGGCCTCGCCGTCGATGGACCACACCACGCTTCGCGCCGTCGGCGAGGCGGCTCTGGGCATCCATGTCACGGCGCAGTGGAACGTCGATTTCGACAACCCGTCGAGCAAGCGTTTCGTCGCCGCGTTCCGCGCGAAGTACAATCGCACCCCGACCTATTATGCGAGCCAGGGGTTCGACACCGCGCTCGCCATCGCCGCGGCTCTGAAGGGCACCTCCGGCAGCGTCTCGAACACCGAAGCCTTCCGCACCGAAATGCTCAAGGCCAATTTCGAGGCGACGCGCGGCAAGTTCCGCTTCGGCCCGAACCAGCATCCGATCCAGGACTGGTGGGCGCTCCAGGTCGAGCGCACCGCGCAGGGCGAGCTCGACATCGTCACCAAGCGGCGCGTGCTCACCGACCATGGCGACGCCTATGCGGGCCTGTGCAAGCTGTGAGGCGAGCGCCCGCTTCCCGGATCGCCTGAACCGGCGGCCGCGCGCTTCCGCGGCGTCCGCCCTGTCTCGTCGGACATCGCCGCCCAAGCCATGGTCCTCCTTCTCGAACAGGCGCTGAACGGGCTGCAGCTCGGCGTGATGCTGTTCCTGCTGGCTGCTGGTCTGACGCTGATCTTCGGCATCATGGGCGTGATCAATCTCGCCCATGGCTCGCTCTACATGATCGGGGCCTTTGCAGCGGCCCTGACGGTGGCCAAGAGCGGTTCGTTCTGGCTTGCCGTGCCGGCTGCGCTGGCGGCCGCCGCGATCACCGGTGCGCTGATCGAATTCGCCATCATGCGCCGGCTCTATGCGCGCGACCATCTCGATCAGGTGCTGGCGACCTACGGGCTCATCCTGTTCTTCAACCAGCTGATGACATTGAGCTTCGGGCGCCAGCCGCTGTTCGTGCCGACGCCGGACTGGCTGAAGGGGTCGGTGACGCTGATCGAGGGCCTGCCCTATCCGGTCTACCGGCTGGCGATCATCCTGGTGGGGCTCGCGGTTGCGCTCGGGCTCTACCTGCTCATTCACCGCACCCGGGTGGGAATGCTGGTGCGCGCCGGCGCCACGAACCGCGAGATGGTCCGTGCGCTCGGAGTCGATATCCGCTGGCTCTACACGCTTGTGTTCGGGCTTGGCGCGCTGCTGGCGGGGCTGGCCGGGCTGATGGCGGGGCCGCTCACCGCCGTCCAGGTCGGCATGGGCGAGCAGATCCTGATCATGACCTTCGTGGTGGTGGTGATCGGCGGGGTCGGCTCGGTGCGTGGCGCCTTCCTCGGCGCCATGACGGTCGGCGTTGTCGACACGATGCTTCGCGCCGGGCTGCCGGGCCTGATGCGCGGGCTCATGCCGGCCTCGCAGGCCGACGCCATGGCGGCTGGCCTGTCCTCGATGGGCGTCTATCTGCTGATGGCGATCGTCCTGCTGGCGCGGCCGCAGGGCCTGTTCGCGGCGCGCTGACGCATGGCTGGCGGGCCTTTCCTGTCGAGCGGACGCCTGGTCGCGCTTGCGCTGCTCGTGGCAGGGCTTGCGGCGCTGCCGGCGCTTGCGCACGCCTTCGACCAACCTGCGCTGGTGTCCCTGGCGACGCGCATCGTGATCTATGCCATTGCGGCTGCCAGCCTCAATCTCGCGCTCGGCTATGGCGGCATGGTCAGTTTCGGGCACGCGGCCTATTTCGGCATCGGCGGGTATGTCGTGGCGATCCTGTTCCGGCATCTGCAGGACGGCGCGCCGCTGCTCGGGCTCATTCCCGGCACGGATCAGCTTCTTGTGGCGCTCCCGGCGGCGATGCTGGCGGGGGCAATGCTGGCCGCGCTGTTCGGGTCGCTGGCGCTGCGCACCTGCGGCGTGCAGTTCATCATGATCACGCTGGCCTTCGCGCAGCTGATGTTCTTCTTCTTCGTGGCGCTGAAGGCCTATGGCGGCGATGACGGGCTGACGATGCGTCGCCGCAACGCGCTGTTCGGGCTCAACATGCGCGACACGGCTGTGTTCTACCATGTCTGCCTGGTGATCGCCGTGGCGTGGTTTGCGCTGCTGGCAGCAATCGTCGCCTCGCCATTCGGTCGGGTGCTCTCGGCGATCCGGCAGAACGAGCGCAGGGTCGCGGCGCTGGGCGTCGCGGTCTATCGGCACAAGCTGACGGCCTTCGTGATGTCAGGGGCAGGAGCTGCGCTGGCGGGGGCGCTGTTCGCCAACCATGCCCGCTTCGCCAGCCCCGACATGCTGCACTGGAGCAAGTCCGGCGAGCTGATGATGATGGTGATCCTCGGCGGGGTGGGCACGTTCTTCGGGCCGATCATCGGCGCGGCGGCATTGATCCTGCTGGAGACCGTGCTCGCCGCCTGGACCGAGCACTGGCAGATCATCCTCGGCCCGCTGCTTGTGCTGGCGGTGTTGTTCGGCCGCGGCGCGAAGCCGGCTGCGCTGATCGGGCGGCTCCAGCGATGAGTGCTGCTCCCGTCCTGCAGCTCGAGGGCCTGTCCAAGCATTTCGGCGGCGTCGCGGCCACGGATGGCCTGTGGCTCGACGTGATGCCGGGCGAGCTGCACGCGCTGATCGGCCCGAATGGCGCGGGCAAGACCACGGTCGTCAACCAGATCAGCGGTGAACTTCGCCCCGATGCTGGCCGCATCCTGTTTCGGGGGCGGGAGATCACGAAGCTGCCGGTCCATGCCCGCACGCGGGCCGGACTGGGGCGCACCTTCCAGATCGCGCAGCTGATGGGCGAGGCCAGCGTGTTCGATAACGTCATGCTGGCACTGATCGCGGCGCGACGTCGCAGCTGGCGCCTGTTCGGAAGCGGTTTCGCCGACATGCATCTGCGGGCCGATGCGCTCGGGGTGCTCGAGCGCATCGGCCTGCGCGACGCGGCTCCGCTTCGGGCCGATGCGCTTTCGCAAGGGCAGCGCAAGCAGCTCGATCTCGCCATGGCGCTTGTTGCCGAGCCGGCCCTGCTGCTGCTGGACGAGCCCATGGCGGGCCTTGGTGCCGGCGAAACCGCCGCGATGGTCCGGACACTGAAGGCGCTTAAGGGGTCCTGTGCGATCATGCTGATCGAACACGATATGGAGGCCGTGTTCGCGCTGGCGGACCGGGTGACCGTGCTGGTCGGCGGGCGCGTGATCGCATCCGGTTCGGTGGACGATGTGCGGGCCGACCCGGCCGTCCGCGAGGCCTATCTGGGGCAGGAGGTCGCGTGATGGACGCGCCGCTGCTTGCCGTCGAGTCCTTGCGCGCCGGCTATGGGCCTGGCGAGGTCCTGTTCGACGTCTCGTTCGCCATCCATGAAGGCGAGGTCGTGGCTCTCATGGGCCGAAACGGACAGGGCAAGACGACCACGATCCGCGCCATCATGGGGCTGAACCGGCCTCGCGGCGGACGTATCGCCTTCGCCGGCCTCGACATCACCGGCAGCGCGCCCGAACGGGTGGCGCGCCTCGGTATCGGTCTCGTGCCGGAGGGGCGGCAGGTGTTCCCGACGCTGACCGTGCGCGAAAATCTCGTGGCGACCGCTGCAAACCGGACAGGGCGAAGGGACCCCTGGGACTATGGCCGGGTCACGGCGCTGTTTCCGCGTCTCGGTGAGAGGGCCCGGCAACTGGCTGCGACGCTTTCCGGAGGGGAGCAGCAGATGCTCGCCATGGGGCGGGCGCTGATGGCGAATCCGCGCCTGCGGATCCTCGATGTGGCGACCGAGGGGCTCGCACCCGTGCTCCGCGCCGAGATCTGGGCGTGTCTCGCCGGGTTGAAGCAGTCGGGACAGTCGATCCTCGTCGTCGACAAGAACCTTGCCGCCTTGCAACGCCTCGCCGACCGGGCGGTTGTGCTGGAGCGCGGTCGCGGCGTCTGGTCGGGCGATCGGGATGCGCTCGCACGCGATGCGGCCCGGGTGCGGGGGCTCATCGGTCTGTAGCCCGGTCGCGAAAAAGGCCGGACGCGCATGGTTTCCGGCCCCGTCCGGGCTCCGCGCGGTGTCGCGCGGCAGATGATCTTGACGTCGCCGATGCCCAGCGCCCGTGCGCCCTGGAGCGTGGCGATGCGGACTGGCCTGCCACGATCGCCTGCAGGTTTGCGCCTGCAGGTTTGTCGTGCCGACGCGGAACTGGCTCTCTGTCGGCGAGCTGGCCGCTGGTCAGGCCATGGACCGGGTTGCCGCACGTCCTATCGTCCCCTCGAAGGCCTCGTGTCGGCCCGCTCCCCAAGGTCGGTCGAGCAGATCCGCCAATCTGCGGCGGCGCGGGGGCGAGGCATCGGGAGGGCGCACGAGCCGCGCTCAGAGGGCGGACGGTCCCGGATCGGTGGCGCGCCCACGGGGAATCGAACCCCGGTCTCATCCGTGAAAGGGACGTGTCCTGACCGCTAGACGATGGGCGCGGGCGACCGCGACCGTAAGCCGGGGGCGCAGGCGCGGTATAGTCGCCGACATTCCTGTCGACAAGAGCGGACCGGAAGCGGCGTCGCCGTTTTTTCGGGAGGCCTCTACCCGGCTGCGCAGGACACGGGCCATGCATCGCCACATCACACGACCGGCCCTGGGTTTGTCGCCGGGCGGCTGCCGACGCTGCCGGTCCGACCGCGTTTGCGAAAGTGCCACGAGCCACAAGTTTCCAGTTCCTTAAGCTGTTATGGCCTAACCATGGGGCATGGGGGCACGCTGGTTCACCGGCGCCCTTGCCTGTTGAGGTGTTTCAGGATGCCAAGGCTTTCGATGGACGGATGCGGCATCGGCCCTGCTGGGGAATCCACCGCATCGCCGGAGCCGGCGCACCGATCAGGGCCGGCGCAGGACCATCACGTTGAGGTTTCGCGCGGGGTTGCGCCCCGGGCCGAGGCAGCACTCGATGTGGCTTGCCTCGCGCGTGCATTCGAGCGCTGGCCGCATGGAGTCTATGCTGTCGACCGCCAAGGCCGCTATATCTTCCAGAATGCGGTCGACCGCGCCGCCTTCGGCGATCTGTTGCACAAGTCGGCGAGCGACGTCGCGGACGAGGTCGCCCTCAGCGAGGACTGGGAGCACGTGCATCGTCGCGCGCTCGCCGGCGAGACCGTGACCTACCGCTCGCGCCGCCGCGATGCGAGCGGGATGAGGGAAACGGAGATCACCGTTTCGCCGCTGCGGCAGGGCGACGAGATCGTCGCCGTGCTCGGCATGACGGTCGATCGCTCGCAGCTTCTGTCGACACAGCGCGAACTGGAGGCGGAGCGCCGCCGCATCGCCGATTTCGTGGCCTGCGCCTCCGACTGGGTGTGGGAGCAGGACGAGAATTTCGTCTTCGTCGACGCCGCGCTTCCTTTCACGGTGCGGGGACGCTCGCCGGTCGGACAGACACGCTGGCAGTTCGCGGGCGCGGATGTCGACACCGATCCGGTCTGGGCGGAGCATCTGGCGTCGCTCAAGCGTCATGAGCCGATCCGCTCGTTCGTCTATCAGGCCGCGACCACCGAGGGGCGCCCCGTGTGGATCGAGGTCAATGGACTGCCCATCCATGACGAGGATGGGGTCTTCAGAGGATATCGCGGCACCGCGCGCGACGTGACGGCACGCGAGGAGATGGCGGATCGGGTCGAAGCCGCGCTTGAGGCCGCGACGCAGGCGCTGGCCGAGCTGAAGGCCTATACGGCGGCGCTGGATCAGTTCGCGATGGTGACGGTCACCGATGCGCAAACACTCCGCGTCACCCACGCCAACGACCTGTTCTGCACGATTACCGGTTATGACCGCAACGAGGTGATCGGCCAGCAGCTGTCCGGTCTGATCGACTCCGAGGTCCATCCCCCCGAATTCTACGAGACCATGCGCCAGACGCTGTTCGCCGGCGAGATCTGGCACGGGCGCATGTGCAACCGAAGGCGCGACGGCAGCCTCTACTGGGTGCTCGAAACCACCGTGCCGCAGCGCGGCGGCGACGGTGAGATCGTGGCTTATGTTTCCATCGGCTTCGAGATCACCGAACAGGTCCAGGCGGAAAACCAGATCCGCGAGAGCGAGGCACGCTACCGGCTGCTCGCCGACAACAGCAGCGATGTCATCATCCTTGGCCTCGCTGACGGGCGGCGCACGTATTTCTCTCCGGCGGTGTTCAAGCTGACAGGGTACACGCCCGAAGAGGCCCTTCGCGTTTCGATGAAGGAATGGGTGCACCCGGAGGATCTCCCGACGCTGTTCCAGACGACGTCCAGTCTCAACCGCGACAATCCGGTCGCCCATGTGCTGCATCGGCTCAGGCGCAAGGACGGGGCCTACATCTGGGTGGAAGGCGCGTTCAGCTGGGTCGAGCGCGAGCCGGAGCCGATCATCGTCGCCACGATCCGCGATGTGACCGGACGCAAGAAGATCGAGAACGAGTACCGCGATCTTTACGATCACAGCGTCGTCGGCATCTACCGCAAGTCGCTCGATGGCCGGTTGATCAGGGCGAACCCATGCTTCGTGGCCATGCGCGGCTTTGCCAGCGAGGAGGAGCTCATCGCCGCTCACCGGGCGGGCAAAGCGCAGTGGCGCGCGGTCTCGGCTGGCTCCGAGCAGCAGATGGCCCTGCTTTTGCGCGACGGCGTGGTGAGGGACAGTGTCTATGCGGTCAAGCCCCAGGGATCGGAGACCCTGCGCTGGGTCTCGGAGACGGCCTGGCTCGTCCGCGATGATAACGGTGAGCCGCTCTACATCGAAGGTATGATCGTCGATGTGTCGGAGCGCATGGCGGCTCAGGAAAATCTGGCGCGACAGGCGCGCGAGGACGCGTTGACCGGGCTTTGCAATCGTCTGAGCCTGCGCGAAGCAGCCGACCGGGCGATAGAGGAGGCGGGCGATCGACGCAGCGAGATTGCGGTCGTTTATCTCGACCTGGACCGCTTCAAGGCGGTGAACGACACGTTGGGACATGCCGCAGGCGACGATCTTCTCCAACAGGTGGCATGCCGGCTGTCGCCTCTCCTGAGCGAGGGCGAAGTGCTGGCGAGGCTCGGCGGCGACGAATTTGCGGCGCTGCTGCCGGTCGGAAGCGGTCCGTTGCGGGGCGAGCAGCTCGCGATCCAGGCGATCGCGGCCATCAACCATCCGTTCCGACTTGACACTGGGCAAATCGTCAATGTCGGGGCCAGCGTCGGCATCGCCAATGTCAAGCACGGAGAGGTGGATGCCGAGGAGGTGCTGCGCCGCGCCGACCTTGCCATGTATCAGGCCAAGCGCGACGGGCGTAACGCCTATCGCTGCTATCGCGAGGCGCTGGACGAGCAGTTGCGGATACGCCAGCGCATGGAAGCAGGCCTGCGTCGTGCGCTGACACATGACGAGTTCAGGCTCGAATTCCAGCCCGTGTTCGACGCCAGAACCCGTCGGCATCGCGGTTTCGAGGCGTTGCTGCGCTGGGACTGTCCGGCCGACGGACCCATTTCGCCGGCGACGTTCATACCTGTCGCGGAGGATGCGGGGCTGATCGCACCGATCGGCGAGTGGGTCTTGCGCAACGCCGTCGCCGAGGCCGCGCGCTGGCCCGAACATCTGCGCGTCGCCATCAACGTCGCGGTGCAGCAGCTGCGCCATAGCGACTTCCTGATGAATCTGCGCCATGCCATCGGCAAACACGCCATATCGCCCGAGCGGATCGAGATCGAGGTGACGGAGTCGGCGCTGCTCGACGACAGCCCGATGACGCTGGAGGTTCTCCAGCGGATCCAGCAGCTCGGTGTCAAGGTGGCGCTCGATGACTTCGGCACGGGGTGGTCGTCGCTGAGCTACCTGAACCGACATCGCTTCGACCGGATCAAGATCGACCGTTGCTTCGTGCAGGGTCTCTCCGACGTCCGCAACGATGCGATCGTGAGCGCCATCGCACAGCTCTGCGATCGCCTTGGCATCGCGATCACCGCCGAGGGCGTGGAAACGGACGAACAGCTCGCGCGCATCGCGGAGCTGGGTTGCCACGAAGCGCAGGGTTTCCTGCTCGGGCGTCCCATGCCGGCTGAAGCCGCCCTGGCGTTCTGTCGCGATCGGACCGGTGCCATCGCGCTGCGCCGCTATGTCGGCGGCGTGCGCTAAGGGGGCGCAAGCCCTGCATCGGCGCCTGAGCGGGCTGCCCCGCCGGTTTTCAATACCGACGGCCGCTTTCGAGCTGGGTCTTTGCGTCGGTCTGCTTGCGCTGCGGCGCTTCGAAGGTCTGGGCAGTCGGCTGGGCGCAGGCTGCAAGGCCCGTGGCAAGTGCGGCGGCGAGGCCTGCCGCGGCGGCGAGCTTGGCGATGCGGAGCATGGCTTCGGGGTCCTTCTTCTGGTGTCGAGCCCGGTTGCGAGTCGGATTGGATCGCGTTTGTCGTGAAGAGGGTTCGGCGTCCCGGCCTGATTGCGCCAGGGCGAGCGCTGGCGCAACCCTCGCGGGCCGTTTAAGCCACGCGGCACAGCGAAATTCGCCTCCCGGAAAGAGCCCGCATGACACCCGCCGCTCGCGTTCAGGCCGCCATCGAGGTGCTGGACGACCTGATCACGCGCCGCCGCCCGGCTCCCGATGCGCTCAAGGACTGGGGCCTTGCGCATCGCTTCGCCGGTTCCAGGGACCGGGCCGCGATTGCGACGCTGGTCTATGACGCGCTGCGCCGCAGGGCGTCCGCCAGTGCGCTGATGGGCGACGACAGCCCCCGCGCCATTGCCCTCGGCTCGCTTCGCCTCATGCGAGGTCTCGACATCGACGCCATCGCCGCGCTGGCGAACGGGGAGCGCCACGCCCCGGCCGCCTTGTCCGATGAGGAGCGGACGCGGCTGGCGAGGCCGCTGCCGGATTCCGATGCGGCCGCACGGGCCGACATCCCGGCATGGCTGTGGGATGATATGGTGGCTGCCTTCGGCGAGGGTGCCATGCAGGAAGGGCAGGCACTGGCGATGCGCGCGCCCATCGATGTGCGCGTCAACGACCTGAAGACGACCCGAAAGCGGCTGATCGAGGAGCTTCGGCATCTCGGTCCGGTCGAAACGCCGTTTTCGCCGGACGGCCTGCGCTTTGCAGTCGATGCGGAGGGCAGGGGGCCGTCTCTCCATACCACGAACCCGGTTCTCGACGCGCTGGTCGTAATCCAAGACGCAAGCTCCAAGCTGGCCCCCCTGCTGTGCCGCGGGCGGCACGAAGAGACGGTTGTTGACCTCGACGCCGCGGCCCGCCCCATGCCCCTCTCTACGCCGGCGCATGTCGTCGATCGCGGGCACAGTCCGCCCACCCACACCCATTCCCCCCGGAGGCCCCCCGCACTCCACCCCCCACAACCTCCCCCCCCGTGCACACCTCCTGGCCCTGCCC
>CAZDUL010000066.1:0-13910 GCA_964508635.1 uncultured Allobosea sp.
GTGCGCCGTCGGGGAGGGCAGACAGATGCATGGCGACGAGCGAGGCGGCGGCGGGCGTCTCGAGCCCGAAAGCGCGGTCCGACACCGAAGCGAGCGAGTTCGCCGTGGGTCGGTCGAACCCGAGCGCGGGAGCAGTCATGCGCCGATCGATGGGGAAGGACGTGCCGGCCAGCGCCGCGGCGCCGAGCGGGCACTCGTTGAGGCGGCTGCGCGCATCGGCGAAGCGGCCGCGATCGCGCGCCAGCATCTCGACATAGGCCAGCAGGTGGTGGCCCAGCGTGACGGGCTGCGCCGATTGCAGATGCGTGAAGCCGGGCATGACCGCCCCTGCATGGGCGCTCGCCTTCTCGGCCAGGGCGCGCTGCAGGTCGGCGGCCTGCTGGTCGAGTTCGTCCAGCGTGTCGCGGACCCACAGACGCATGTCGGTGGCGACCTGGTCGTTGCGGGAGCGGGCGGTGTGCAGGCGGCCGGCGACCGGGCCGATCAGCTCGCGCAGCCGGTTCTCCACATTCATGTGGATGTCCTCGAGTGCCCGCGAGAATGTGAAGCGCCCTTCCGCGATTTCCGCCTCGACGGCCTTGAGACCGTCGCTGATCGCCGCCACATCCGCGGCCGTCAGGATGCCGGTCTTCGCCAGCATGGCCGCGTGGGCCAGCGAGCCTCGGATATCCTGGCGCCACAGCTTCTGGTCGAAGCCGATGGAGGCATTGATCTCTTCCATGATCGCGTCAGGACCTGCGCCAAAGCGCCCGCCCCACATCCGGTTGCTCATCTCGGCTCCTTCGGCCACAAGCGCGTCATGACGCCTGTCTCATCCTTCCTGAAACGCCGGCCGCGCGCGCTCTGGCTCGTCCTGCCGGTCGCAGCCCTCGCGGGTGCGCTGGGGCTATACGTGATGGCTCCGGGCCCGGGCAACCGGGCGGCCTCGCTTTCGGCCGATGCGCGCGCCTGCGCTCATGCCGCCGCCACCGCCGCGGCCGTGAGCAAGGCTGCGGTCGGAGAACTGGCGGCCTTCCAGGCGAGCGCAAGCCCTGTCAGGCTGCCCGATCTCGGGTTCCTCGGCGCGGACGGCCAGCCGAAGCGCCTCTCGGACATGGCCGGCCGCACGCTGCTGGTGAACCTCTGGGCGACCTGGTGCGCGCCGTGCCGCAAGGAAATGCCGGCGCTCGATGCGCTGCAGGCCGAACTCGGCGGACCCGATTTCGAGGTGGTGGCGATCAACATCGACACGCGCAATCCCGACAAGCCGCGCCAGTGGCTCACCGATAACGGAATCAACCGGCTGACCTACTACGCCGATCCCGAGGCGAAGACATTCCAGGACCTGAAGCGCGCAGGATTGGCTGTCGGCATGCCGACGACGCTGCTGGTCGATGGCAGGGGCTGCGGGCTCGGCGTGCTGCACGGCCCGGCCGAATGGGCGAGCGCCGACGCCAAGGCGCTGATCCGCGCGGCACTGGCCCGCTAGGATGGCAGGCGGGGCTTGCCAGGGCGCAAGGCATCTCCACCGACATCCCGATTGACCGGACACCGCCGGCGGCGCTTGATGCTCCCGTTGTTTCATCGGGGGCGTCCGTTCCATGTCGCCGCTTCTGCTCTCCACGCCGCTGATCGCGCTGAAAGGCGCTGCCCTCGACACGGAGACCACCGGGCTCGACGTGCGCAAGGCGAGGCTGATCGAGGTCGGTGTCGCCGCCATCGACAACGGACAGATCGAACCGGACGGCTACAGCCAGCTGATCGATTGCCGGGAGCCGATCCCGCCCGCTTCGAGCGCCGTGCACGGTCTGACGGCCGCCGACCTCGCTGGCCAGCCGGAATTCGCCGACATCGCGCCGGAACTCATGCGTCGGCTCGATGGCCGCGTCGTCATCGGCCACACGATCGGTTTCGATCTGGCGCTGATCCGCCGCGAGCTGGACCGGGCGGGGCTGGCTGCGCCCTCCTTCATCGCCCTCGACGTGCGGATCCTGGCGCAGATCGCGCAGCCGCAGCTGTCGTCCTATTCCCTGGAGGGGCTGACGGCTTGGTTGCAGGTGGAGGCCGGCGAGCGGCACCGGGCGCTCGGCGATGCGGTCACGGCGGGGCGGGTGTTCCTCGCGCTCGTGCCGAAGCTGCGCGATGTCGGCATCCGCACGCTGGGCGAGGCGCTGGCGCGCTGCAAGCTCGTCACCGACGCGATGGTGGGAGTCCAACCAGCGGAATGGGATACGGGCGCCAGGCCCGCCGACGCCGAGAGCGCGCTGCCCCGGCTCGACCAATACCCCTACAGCCACCGCATCCGCGACGTGATGAACCCAGACCCGGTGTTGCTGCCGGATGCGACGACGCTGGGCGAGGCGCTGAAGCTGATCGCGGCGCGCAAGCTGTCCTCCGTGCTGGTCGGCGAGCGGCTGGACGATGCGAACGCCGTCGGGATCGTCACCGAACGCGACATCATGCGGGTTCTGGCGGACAGGGGCGCGGACGGCTTCGCAACCACGCTGGGCGCCATTGCCACCCGGCCGCTCCTGACCGTGCCGGAGGATGCGCTGATCTATCGCGCCATCGGGCGCATGGCGAACCGCAATATCCGCCATCTCGCGGCCGTGGATGCGCATGATGCGGTCGTCGGCGTCGTCACCACCCGCGACCTGCTGAAGCTGCGCGCCAGCTCCGCGATCGCGCTCGGCGACGACATCGATGCCGCGCAGACCGTACCGGCGCTGGCGACCGCCTGGGCGAAGCTGCCGGCCATGGCGCGCGCCCTGGTGGCGGAGGGGGTCCCGGGCCGTGCCATTGCGGCCGTGATTGCGCGTGAGGTCGGGGCCCTGACCCGGCGCGCCGCGCAGCTGGCCGAGGCCGAACTCACCAACGGTCCCCTGGGGCCGCCGCCCTGTGCCTATGCCATCCTGGTGCTGGGCTCGGCCGGGCGCGGCGAGAGCCTGCTGGCGATGGATCAGGACAATGCCGTGATCTTCGCGGAGGGCGAGGCCGGAGGCCCCCAGGATCGCTGGTTCGCAGCCCATGGCCAGCGCATGTGCGCGATCCTGCACGAGGTGGGCGTGCCGCTGTGCAAGGGGGGCGTGATGGCGAGCGAGCCCGCCTTTCGCGGCAGTATCGCGCTGTGGCGCGAGCGAATCGGCCAATGGCTCACGCGCGCGCGCCCGCAGGATCTGCTGGCGGTGGACATCTTCTTCGATTTCCGCGCC
Source organism: uncultured Allobosea sp. (assembly GCA_964508635.1). Classification (GTDB taxonomy): domain Bacteria; phylum Pseudomonadota; class Alphaproteobacteria; order Rhizobiales; family Beijerinckiaceae; genus Allobosea. The sequence continues at coordinate 3,192 of CAZDUL010000066.1, forward strand.
GTGCATGGTCGCCGCGCGCTGGCGGCTGGGTTGTGGCGCGACGCCTGGGAGGCAGCCCGGGGCGAGATCGCCTTCCTCAAGCTGCTGGCCGAGGACATCGGCGACGGGTCCGGGCATGTCAGCCTGCTTGGCCGCATCCGCACCGACGAGGATGGCCGCATCGACCTGAAGCCGGCCGCGCTCAAGGGCATCGTCACGGCGGCGCGCGTCATGGCGCTAAGGCGCGGCGTGCTGGCCCATTCCACGGCGGACCGTCTTGCAGGGCTGATCGCGGAGGGCGATCTGGGGCTGGACGACCTCAAGGGCCTCGACGCCGATCACAAGCTCGTGCTCGACCTGATCCTGCGCCAGCAGCTGGCCGACATCGCAATCGGTCTGCCGCCGCGCAATCGCGTGGCTACCAAAGGGCTGAGTGCGCAGGAGCAGCAGGGGTTGAAGGCCGCGCTGCAGCGGCAGGGCTCCGTTGCGACGCTGGTGCGCGAGGTCCTGACCGGCTGAGCCTCCGCTCAGCCGGCAGGCATCCGGGGCAGGCGCGACGTGATCCGCCAGGCGAGGAGAGGGGCGGCGCTGCGCGCCTGGCTGGGGCTGAGCCGGCGCGTGCGGCCATCGGGCGCGATCTCGTGGAGGTCGACCATTCCCATCAAGTGCAGTGCGGCGGCTGCGTCACGGGCGGCGAAGGCGCGCGGCGCGATGTCGATCGCGCCCGCGGCGCTGACCGCATCGAGCAGCGCGGTGGTTTCGGCCCGCTTCGTCGCGGCGCGGCGGGCGAACGGCACGACCGCGCCACCCTTAGGAAACACACACGCATCCGAAGACGCAATACGCGAAACCGTTTCGGACATGACGCAGGCAACTCCAGTTCCATCGGGGTGGCGAATCACACCCCGCTCGAACCGGACAGTCCGCCCTTGATGGTTGCGTGCCTGTTAAACGGCGCAGACGGCGCTGTGCCGCAACGGAGCAGGCCGGACAGGAACGGAAAGGCTTCAGCCAGCCGCCTGCTTCACCGGGATGCCCTTCTCGGCGAGGAGCGTCGCCAGCTCGCCGGACTGGAACATCTCGCGGGTGATGTCGCAGCCGCCGATGAATTCGCCCTTGACGTAGAGCTGCGGGATCGTCGGCCAGTTGGAATAGGCCTTGATCCCCTCCCGGATCTCCATGTCGTCGAGCACATTGATGCCCTTGTAGGGCACGCCGAGGTAATTGAGGATCTGGACCACCTGCCCGGAAAAGCCGCACATGGGAAACTGCGGCGTTCCCTTCATGAACAGGACGATGTCGTTGCCCTTCACTTCGGCATCGATTGCTGCGTTGATGTCGGCCATGGGGTGCTCCTCGGGTCGCCGGTTCAAGGCCGGCGCGGTGAACCGGATCAATTCTGGGGGACCTGGGTCGTGAGCGCAAGCGCGTGCAGCGCACCGCCCATGTTGCCCTTCAGCGCGTCATAGACCAGCTGGTGCTGGCGCACGCGCGTCAGCCCCTTGAAGGCGGCCGAGGTGACGGTGGCGGCATAGTGGTCACCATCACCGGCCAGATCGCGGATCTCGACGATCGCGTCCGGCAGCGCCGCCTTGATCATCCTCTCGATATCTTCGGCCTTCATCGGCATCGTCGAGTTGTCTCCCATGTCGAGCGGACGATCCGCTCCGGTCAGGTCTGCGGCAGTCACCCCTGAAAAGCCGGGACGAAGGCCGCGCAGCCCGTCCCATCGGGCGGTTCAGCCGGCCATGAAGGCGGGGAACCAGCCTTCGTGGGCCGTTCGCAGATCCGTTACCGATATCGGGGTCTCGCCCGGCAGCGTCAATGCCGCACCGCCGACATGCCCGATCACGAGGGCCGGCACATTCGCCTCCCGCGCCCGCGACAGGATCGCGTCCGCCCTGTCGGGAGGTGCTGTCAGCACGTAGCGAGCCTGGTCCTCGCCGAACAGCACGGCATGGGCCGGACCGGGCGGCAGCGTCGATACGACGGCGCCAAGGCCCCCCGCCATCGCCATCTCGGCCAATGCCAGCGCCAATCCGCCATCCGAACAGTCATGGACGGCGGTCACCTCACCGTCGCGGATGAGGCCTCGCACCAGTTCGCCGTTGCGGCGCTCGGCCGCAAGATCGACCGGCGGCGGCGCGCCCTCGGCGCGGCCGCAGATGTCGCGCAGCCAGATCGACTGTCCGAGCCAGCCCTTCGTCTCGCCGATCAGGATGACGACGTCCTCCTCGGCCTTGAAGGCGATGGTGGCGTGGCGCGCCACGTCGGGCAGCAAGCCGACGCCCCCGATCGTCGGGGTCGGCAGGATGCCCTGGCCGTTGGTCTCGTTGTAGAGCGAGACGTTGCCGGACACGACGGGGAAGTCGAGTGCGCGGCAGGCCTCGCCGATGCCCTCGAGGCAGCCGACGAACTGGCCCATCACCTGCGGCCGCTCGGGGTTGCCGAAGTTCAGATTGTCGGTGATCGCCAGCGGCGTCGCGCCCACGGCGGTGAGGTTGCGCCAGGCTTCCGCCACGGCCTGCCTGCCGCCCTCGACCGGATCCGCCTCGCAGTAACGCGCCGTCACGTCGCAGGTCATGGCAAGACCCTTCGGACCGTCGCCGAGCCGGATCACGCCGGCGTCGCCGCCCGGCGTCACCACCGACTGGCCGAGGATCAGCGTGTCGTACTGCTCGTAGACCCAGCGCTTGGAGCACTGGTCCGGCGTGGCGACGAGTTTGAGCAGGGCCTGCCCGTTCGACATCGGCGGGACGATGGACGACGCGTCGAGCACAGGCTGCTTCGGTGTCGGCGTCCAGGGCCGGTCGTATTCCGGCGCTTCGTCGCCCAGCTCCTTGATCGGCAGGTCGGCCATCACCTCGCCGCGGTGCCTGACCACGAAGCGCAGCGTGTCGGTGGTGCGGCCCACCACGGCGAAATCGAGGCCCCATTTGCGGAAGATGGCCTCGGCCTCGGCTTCCTTGCCGGGCGTCAGCACCATCAGCATGCGCTCCTGGCTTTCCGAGAGCATCATCTCATAGGCTGTCATGCCGGCCTCGCGGGTCGGCACCGCATCGAGGTCGAGCTCCACGCCGAGATTGCCCTTGGCGCCCATCTCCACGGCCGAAGAGGTCAGCCCGGCCGCGCCCATGTCCTGGATGGCGTCGACGCAGCCCTTCGCCATGATCTCGAGGCAGGCCTCGAGCAGAAGCTTCTCGGCGAAGGGATCGCCAACCTGAACGGTCGGGCGCTTCTCCTCGGAAGCGTCGTCGAACTCGGCCGAGGCTATGGTCGCGCCATGGATGCCGTCGCGGCCGGTCTTGGAGCCGAGATAGACGATGGCTTTGCCGACGCCGGTGGCCCTGGCATAGAAGATCTCGTCCGCCTTCGCGATGCCGACCGCCATGGCGTTGACGAGGATGTTGCCGTTGTAGCGGGCGTCGAATCCGACCGAGCCGCCGACCGTCGGCACACCGAAGGAATTGGCGTAGCCGCCGATCCCGGCCACGACGCCGGCCACGAGATGGCGCGTGCGCGGATGATCGGGCGAGCCGAAGCGCAGGACGTTCAGCGCCGCGATCGGGCGCGCGCCCATGGTGAAGACATCGCGCAGGATGCCGCCGACGCCCGTCGCCGCGCCCTGATAGGGCTCGATGAAAGAGGGGTGGTTGTGGCTCTCCATCTTGAAGACGATCGCGTCGCCGTCGCCGATGTCGATGACGCCCGCATTCTCGCCGGGGCCCTGGATCACCCAGGGAGCCTTGGTCGGCAGCTTGCGCAGATGTTTCTTGGAGGATTTGTAGGAACAGTGCTCGTTCCACATCGCCGAGACGATGCCGAGCTCGGTCATGGTCGGCTCGCGGCCGATGAGCGCGAGGAAACGTGCATACTCATCGGGCTTGAGACCGTGCTGGGCGACAAGGTCGGGCGTGATCGCCGGCTTCTCCCTGGTGCGCCCGGCAGGCGCCGCTTGCGTGTTCATCGGGCGCTTCGCTCCCCTCGCGGCTTCACGCGGATTGACCCTGGCGCCATCGCGTCAGGCCGGCATGGGGCGTAGCGCGCCTGTGCCGAAGCGGGACGTGTGTGCCGAGGCGAGCCACTTATCCCGGCCGGCCCGCGCCTGCAATTGCTGAAGGCGGTCGATCCTGCGCCAAATCGGGACATCCGGGTGCGGCCCCGGCGTTGCAGGACGCGTCAAGAAGTCCGTGACCCGAAAGAGGCCTTGCAGCGATGTTCCTCGCAAGCCGGTCTTCCTCACCGACCTTCCATCGTCTGTGCGGCTCCAGCCGCGCCTTCGTCTGCGACAGGCGCGGCTCCATCGGCATCATCTTCGGGCTGACCCTGATCCCGCTGGCCGGCCTCACCGGCATGAGCGTCGACTACACGCGCGGGTCTGCGGTGCGCATGAGCCTGCAGACCGCCCTTGACGCCACAACGCTGGCGCTCGCCCGCGACGCGGTCGCCATGGACATCGCCGCCGCCAGACAGCGCGCCGATGCGATTTTCAAGGGCAACTGGAATGCGCCGCATGATGCAGAGATCACCAGCTTCGTGGTGACGCGCGAGACGGACCGCTACCGCATCATCGCAACGGCGAAGCTCAAGACCGTGATCATGCAGCTGGTCGGCGCCTCCGAGATGACGGTTTCGGCCGAGTCGGTTTCGGGCTGGGGTGTCAACAGGATCGAGATTGCGCTGGTGCTCGACAACACGGGGTCAATGGGCTGGAGCAACAAGATGCAGGAGCTGAAGAAGGCTCTGTGCGGGCGGGACGATTGCTCGCAGACCAACCCGACGACCGGCTTCATCGCGGCGATGCGCGACGCCGCCACCTTCGACAGCCAGATCCGCGTCTCGCTGGTTCCGTTCGACACGACGGTGCGCGTGCCGTTGAACGTCCAGAACGCCGTGCGGGCGGGGACGGTCTCGACCACGAGCTTCGTCGGGTCGGGCGCGGGCTATTGCGGCTCCAACCCGACGACCGCGCGAAGGATAGGCTGGACGTTCGGCGGTGGAAGCCACAGCTGGTTCCGCTTCGCCGATCGCGACAAGGACACCACCACCAGCACCGGGGCCGGCTGCGACCTCTCGGTTCGGCCGACCCACGCGACGTGGAACGGCTGCATCTGGGACCGCGACCAGTCCGCCGACCGCGACACCACGCCCGACGGGGTCGACACCGCGCTCGTCCAGACACTCCATCCCGCCGTCAGCTGCCGCTCGAGCAATCTGGCGCGGATGCTGCCGCTGACGGATGTGCGCCCGAACGTGCCCGCGCTCATCAACGCCCTCGCCGCCATGCAGCCGGCGGGCAACACGAACCTCACCATCGGGACGAGCTGGGGCGCGAACATGCTCTTGCCGGGCGCGCCGATGAGCACGGCAGCTGCTGCGGATCCCAATCTCAGCCGGTTCATGATCCTGCTGACGGATGGCGACAACACCGAGAACCGCTTCACCACGTCGCGCGCGGCGATCGACGCCCGCACCGAAAAGGCCTGCGCCGCGGCCAAGGCACAGGGTGTCACGATCTACGCCATCCGCGTGATCGAGGGGAACCGCACGCTGCTGCAGAATTGCGCATCGAGCGCGAGCCATTACTATGAAGTGGCGAACGCGGCGCAGCTCACCCCTGTGTTTCAATCCATCGCGGGCCGTATCGGCGCCATCCGCCTGACCCAGTGACCGGGTCGCCGTTCACCACGCCCGCGCATAGATGGCACGGGCGTCGTCGCGGGTCAGCGGACGCGGGTTGTTCACCAGAAGCCGGGTCTGTTTCATCGCGTCGTCGGCGAGCAGATCGAGCGCGCTCTCCGGCACGCCGGCATCGCGCAGGCGCTGAGGCAGGCCGATGGCCGCCGACAGGGCGGCCAATCCATCGGCCAGGGGCAGCCGCGCCAGGTCGTCGCCGGCGAAGATGATGTTGGCCAGTTCGGCATAGGCCTCGGCCGCGGCAGAGGCGTTGAAGCGCAGCACTTCGGGCAGCACCAGCGCATTGGAGAGGCCGTGCGGAATGTGGAAATGCCCGCCGAGCGGATAGGCGAGCGCGTGAACGGCCGCCACGGGAGAGTTGGCGAAGGCCTGGCCTGCCAGCATCGACCCGAGCAGCATCGCGCCGCGCGCCGGCTTGTCGAGGCCGTCGATCACGACGCGGCGGATGTTGGCCCCAAGCAACGCCAGAGCTTCCCGGGCGAGAGCCTTCGACACCGGGTTGGCGTTCGGCGAGGCCGAGGTGAAGGCCTCGATGGCGTGAACCATCGCGTCGATGCCGGTCGCAGCGGTGACCGATGGCGGCAGCCCCAGCGTCAGATCGGGATCGAGAATGGCGAGATCGGGCAGCAGCACCGGGGAGACCACGCCCTTCTTCTCCGCGGCTCCAGTCGTGACGATGGCGATCGGCGTGACCTCGGAGCCGGTGCCCGCCGTGGTCGGGACAAGAGCCAGCGGCAGCCTCGGGCCCTTCGCCAATCCGACGCCGTAGATGGCAGGGAGAGCCTCTTGCGAGCGAGCCAGCAGGGCGGCGAGCTTGGCCACGTCCATCGGGGAGCCGCCGCCGATGGCGATGATGCCGGTGGCGCCGGCCTCGCGCGCCGCGCCGGCGGCGGCCAGAACGATATGTTCGGGCGGATCGGCCGTGACGTCGGCGAACAGGTCGATCTTGGCGCCCGCCTCGCTGAGCGCCGCCACCGCCGGACCGAGAAGCCCGGATGCAACCAGCCCCCGGTCCGTCACCAGCAGCAGCCTCTGGCCCAGTCTCGCGACGATCTCCGTGGCGGCGCTCGCGGCGAGACCGGCGCCGAAGCGGATGGCGGGAGTGGTGTTGAAGGCGAACGGCGTCACGGCCTGACTCCCGTGTTGAATCCTGACGCAGCCCGGCCCATCCGTGTCGGCCTGTCACGGGAACGTGGCTGCGCCGCTGCCGACCCGGCGGTTGTCCGGATCGAAACCGGAACCATATGGGGCTCATGTCCCGTGGCAAGCCCGATACCGCCGATCTGCACCATTCCCCCAAGCCGGGCGTCCTCGAGCGCCTGAAGGCGCTGCCGTTCGATCGCATCGCGCTGGTGGCGGGGCCGATCCTGCTGTGTTCGGTGCTTGGCCAGCTGGCGACCTTCCCGCAGATCCCGACCTGGTATGCCGGGCTGGTCAAGCCGTCCTTCAATCCGCCGAATTGGGTGTTCGGTCCGGTCTGGACGATCCTGTTCGCGATGATGGGCTATGCGGCCTATCGCGTTCTCGGCCTGCCGGCGGACAAGCCGGGGCGAAACGCAGCACTGTGGCTGTTTTATACCCAGCTCGCCGTCAACGCCTCATGGTCCTTCGCATTCTTCGCCGCCCGGTCGCCGCTGCTGGGGCTCGTGGTGATCGTGCCGTTCCTGGCGCTGATCGTGGCAACGATCGTCGCCTTCCAGCGGCTCGATCGGGTGGCGGGCTGGCTGCTCTGGCCTTATGCGGCGTGGGTGTCCTACGCGACCCTTCTCAACGTCGCGATCTGGCGGCTCAACAGTTAGTCGGCCAGGGCGCGCGTCACCGCGGCCCGCAGATCGGCGATGCCGAAGGGTTTGGCGAGGACGTCGATGACGATGGCGTCAAGCTCGCGGGCGCGCTCGCGCTGCTCTGCATAGCCAGTCATCAGCAGGATGCGCAGGATGGGATAGGCCGCCTTGGCGGCGAGCGCCAGGGCGATGCCGTCCATCAGCGGCATGCGGATGTCGCTGAGCATCAGGTCGAAGGGGCCGTCGCGGTCGAGCCGGTCCATGGCATCGACGCCGTCGCCGGCGGTCAGCACGTCATGGGCATCGAGTTCGAGGCCGCGCGCGATCAGCGTGCGCACCGCCTCCTCGTCATCGACCACGAGCACGCGCGCCATGGCCGCTCAAACCCTGTCGAAGCCCGGCTGGTCGTCCGTCTCGATGACGCCGACGAAGGGCAGCTGGCGATAGGAATGGGCGACATCCATGCCGTAACCCACGACGAAATAATCCGGGCAGACGAAGCCGACGAAATCGGCCTTGATGTTGACGGCACGCTTGCCCGGCTTCTCCAGCAGGACCGCGCTCATCACGCGCGCCGCGCCGCGCGCCGCGAGCAGATCCTTGGCGAAGGCCAGCGTGCGACCCGATTCGAGAATGTCATCGACCAGCAGCACGTCGCGGCCGCGGACATCGCTCTGCACGTCGCGCAGGATCTCGACCTGGCCTGACGAGATCGTGGCTTCGCGATAGGAGGACAGGTGAACGAACTCCACCTGGGGGCTCAGGCCGGCCGCATGCATGGCCCGGATCAGGTCAGCGGCGAACATGAACGAGCCCTTCAGCACCGCCACCACGAGCAGATCCTTGGGGTTGGCTGCGGCGATTTCCTCCGCGATCTCGCGGTTGCGCCGGGCGATCGTCGCCTCGTCGTAGAGCACGCGGATGCGGCGTGTTTCGGCCATGGCCATCGCTCCGGATCTCGCCGCCTCCACCGAGACGGGGGAGAGTTCGTGTCGACGCGCCCTGCGGCGCGGACGGTCCCGCCTCAGCGAGGTGCGGCAACGGACATGGCGGAGCCGAAGCGCAGCTCGACCGAACGGGCCGTCTCCGGGGGTGTCGCAAGCCGCGTGCGGAAATGCAAGCTTTCGCCGGGGCGCAGCGCGCTGCGCGGCGGTTCGGCCGTCCACGTGTAGCCGACGCGGCCATCCCGGTCGATCAGCCTGATTTCGATGGGCGGCACGCGGCGCGTCGCCGGCACCTCGTTGAGCACCAGCGCCTCCACCACGAGGAAACGTCCCGCCTCCTCCTGCGCAAGGGACGAGCGCACATCGGCAAAGCTGAGCCCGACCGTGTTGACCGGCAGGCCGACGGCCGCGAAGAGCCGGGCCGTCGAGGGTGCGGCGGCGACCACCTGGGCGCGGCCGATCACGATCAACGCCAGGGTGGCCGTGGAAGCGAAAAGCAGCGCCGCCGGCCCCGCCACGGGCGAACGGGCAAGGCCTGCCCGGCGCTTGCCGGCCTTGGCGCGACCGGGCCGTCCCGCCCCGGCGCTGGGTGTCGGCGCGGATCGCGGGTTGGTTGTCGGCTTGCGACCTGCCTTGGGGCCCCTGGCCGATATCCGTCGCGCTGGCCACAGGCGCTGCCACCATGTCCGCCGTGGCGGTGCGACGACCGCGGTCGGCGCCTTCGGCGTCTCGTCGGGCTTGGTCTCGCCCGAACCGCTGACAAACCCCCCGCTGAAATCGGCCGGAGTGGTCCACAGGCCTGCCGCCTCGCCGACGGCGGGCGATTGCGGCGCCGGCGCATCCGCTCCCGCCAGCCCCGCAGCCATGGCAGCCCCCTCCGGCGGGGTATCGCGCATCACGAACCATTCGTGCCGGCAGGCCGCGCAGCGCACGAGCCGACCTTCCGGCCCGATCCTGTCATCGGGAAGGTTGTAACGGCTGGAGCAGGAGGGGCACACAATGAGCATGGCGAATCAGCCGTGCGAATCAGCCTCGTCCGGCCGGCCACGGTTGTCCGGCATTTGCGCAGTGGGCGCGGTGTGTGGTTAACGCCCGGTAAACCGATGTGACAGACCTTGTTTCACAGCGCAGCGGAAGGGTGCCTTTTGACGATGGTCGTCGCAAGAGCGGGCAGGGCGCGATGATCCGGTTCGAGGGCGTCGGGCTGCGCTACGGCATGGGTCCCGAGGTGCTGAAGGACATCAGCTTCAGCATCGCGCCGCGCTCGTTCCAGTATCTGACCGGACCGTCGGGAGCGGGCAAGACGACCCTGCTGAAGCTGATGCTGGTCTCGCTCAAGCCGACCCGCGGGCTCATCAACCTGTTCGGACATGACGTCACCCGCCGCCAGAACGACGCGCTGAGCGCGGCGCGGCGACGCATGGGCGTGGTGTTCCAGGATTTCCGGCTGCTCGACCATCTCACCGTCTACGAGAACGTTGCGCTGCCCATGCGGGTGAAGGGGCGCGAGGAGGCGAGCTACCGCGCCGAGGTGGTGGAGCTTCTGCGCTGGGTGGGGCTTGGCGAGCGGATGCACTCGATACCGCCGGTGCTGTCGGGCGGCGAGAAGCAGCGTGCGGCGATCGCGCGCGCGCTGATCGTCAAGCCGGAGGTGCTGCTGGCCGACGAGCCGACAGGCAATGTCGATCCGCCGCTGGCGCGGCGGCTGCTGAGGCTGTTCGTGGAGTTGCAGCGGCTCGGCACTGCCGTGGTGATCGCGACACACGACCTGACCCTCATGGAGCAGTATGATGCGCGCCGGCTGGTGCTGGCCGACGGCCGGCTCGAGATCGACGAGGTCGCGTGATGGCGCACCGCGTGGTGACGGTGCTGGCGAAGCTGTCGCGCGTCGCTCCCGCGGCCGCAGCGGCGCTTGTCGCGAAGCTGCGCGGCCGGGCTCTCATGGGCAGGCCCACGCAGCAGCTGACGGTCGACGGCGTCGCGCTTCCGGCCGGGCTGAAGCGCGACAAGCCGCTGATCCCGATCGACAATGCCGCCAGTCGGGCGCTGGTCGCCGTCATCGCGATCCTCACCTTCCTCGCAGCGCTCGCCGTCTGCGCGGCGCATCTGGTCGCGCAGGCCTCGGTGGAGTGGCGCTCGGCGGTGTCGAACGAGATGAAGGTGCCGGTGCGACCCGATATTCGGCGCGACATCGAGGCTGATCTCGCCCGCGGCGCAGCCCTAGCGCGCTCACACGCCGGTGTTCAGTCGGTGGAGATCCCGCCCAAGGCGCGCTCCCACGCCCTGCCCGAGCCCTGGCTCGGGCCGCGTCGCGA
>CAZDUL010000067.1:0-4771 GCA_964508635.1 uncultured Allobosea sp.
TCGGGCAGGCCGCGCAACTCGTCTGCGTTCTTCAGCGTGCGACGGGCTTCGTGCGAACGGCCGAAGGCGCGCGCCCAGGGGCTACCCCAGACCGCGAAGAAGGTGAGCTCATAGGCAAAGTCCCGCATGTCCCGCCACACATCGATCATCTGCTCGGTCTGCCGGACCATCAGCGCTTCGAGCGCGAGGAAGGGGTTGTCGGCGCTGGCCGGTGCGCGGTCACGCCGCGCCGCCTCTGCCATGGGCTGGACGAAAGCCATCGCGGGATTGCGGCTGGACGCCAGGGCGCGCGTCAGGCGCTGGGGGTGCAGCGCCCGCGTCATTTCGGCGAAGCTGGGCGTTACCGCCGCCCGCACGAAGGGCCGCATGAGCATGTCGTACATCTGGCCCTGGATTTCGGAATTTCGCGCCACGGCGGCGAACGGTCGCTCGTCGTCGAAGGTATCGTCCAGCTGGCGAAGATCCTCGAAGGTGCGCTCCACGAAGCCAACGGTGAAGCGCTTCGCCCCGTTCTTCTCGACAACGTCCTCGATCCGCATCTCGTAAAGACCGGGAGCCAGGGCCTCGATCGTCTTGAGGGTCGAGCCGACCTCGGCGTGCTCCTTGTTGGCGATCTGGGAGGACACGAAGATGCCGAGATGCCCCACCTGCTCGTGGACCATGTAGATGATCCGCTGCCCCCGGATCCGGATTTCATCCACGGAGGAATAGGTCTGCGCCACCCAGTTGAGCGCCTGCTGCGGCGGGGTGATATTGTCGCCATGACTGGCAAACACGATGATCGGCGCGCGGATGGCCTTGAGGTCCACGGGCCGCCCGGGCTCCAGCCTCGCCTCGTTCTTGACCAGGCGGTTGCCGACGAAGAGCTGTTCGACGATCCAGCGGATCTCGGCTTCCGTCATCAGGAAGAAGCCGCCCCACCACCGTTCGAATTCGAGGAATGTCGCGTCGCCCTTGTCGATGTCGCGATAGAGATCGGCATACTTGCGATAGAGCGTGCGGGACGGGTTGAGCATCTCGAAATTCTGAACGAGATGCGCGCCGTCGAAGATGCCGCCACCCAGGTCGGACAGGAACATCGGGATCCATGCTCCGCCGAGCACGCCGGCATTGTAGCGCATGGCGTTCTCGCCGACCTTGCCCGACCAGGGGGACACGGGCGAGCCATTGATGACGATCGGACCCGTCAGGTCAGGGTTTGTCGCGGCCAGCAGAAGCGTCGCCCAGCCGCCCTGACAGTTGCCGGTCACGATCGGACGTGGCGCGTGAGGATGGCGGCGCATCACCTCGCGCACGAAGGCCGCCTGCGCGCGGGTGACGTATGACAGGTACTGGCCCGGCTCAGGGTCCCGCCGGAATGCCACGAAATAGACCGCGTGCCCTTCGCGCAGCGCCACGCCCACCTGGCTGTCCGCCTTGAAGCCGCCGATGCCTGGTCCATGGCCGGCGCGCGGATCGATGATGATGTAGGGCCGCCGCGTATCGTCGACCATCACCCCTGCGGGCGGGATGATTCGCAACAGCATGTAGTTGCACGGATAGGTCAGGTCCTTGCCGTCCATCACGACCTCGTAGTCGTAGACGAGGACAGGCGGGCAGCCGGCCTCCTCATGCTCGAGGAAGATGTCGCCGCGCTTGCGCAGCGTATCCATCGTCAGGATTGCCCGCTCGCCAGCGTCGCGCAGATATGCGGCCAGATCCGTCGTCAATGTCCCTTCCACCTGGGCCCGGCGCAGCCGGTCGAGGGCGCGTTCCGCGGCGGCAATGCTGTCCCGCGCGCGCTGCGCATGCGTCTCAACCATCCGGCCGCCCTGGCGGGAGCCGCTCGCGGCCAGGATGTTGGCGATCGAGGCCGCGCCCTTGAGCTCAGCCGAGGTGTCGTGAAGCTGCCGCCTCAGGACGTGGATCGCGTCCGCCTCCGGTGCAGGAATGGCCTGCAGGTTGGCGGTCGTGAAAAGATCGAAGACGTTCGCCATCAGGTCCTCATGCGGTGATCGAGAAGCCGCCGTCGATGTCGTGCACGCAGCCGGTGATGTTGCGCGCCTCGGGGGAGGCGAGAAATGCCGCCATCGCGCCGACATCGGCAATCGTGGCCAGCTGATGCGTCGCGGCGCGCGCGGCCGCCGTGGCCAGCAGTTCGTCGAAATGGTCGATGCCGCTCGCCGCTCGGGTGGCCATCGGGCCGGGAGACAGCGCATTCACGCGAATGCCCTGCGGCCCGAGCTCGACAGCGGCGTAGCGAACAGCGCTTTCGAGCGCCGCTTTGACCGGCCCCATCATGTTGTAATGCCTGACCACACGGGAGGAGCCGAAGAAGGACACGGCCATGCATGCTCCGCCATCCGGCATCAACGGCTCGGCAAGCCGCACCATGCGCAGGAAGGAATGGACCGAGATGTCCATCGCGAGGGCGAAACCCTCGGCCGAGCAGTCGATCACCCGGCCGTGCAGATCGGCCTTCGGTGCGAACGCGATGGAATGGATCAGCGTGTCGAGCCGGCCCCATGTCCGGCTGATCTGCTCGAAAACCGCCTCCAGCTCACCCGTTTTCGTGACGTCGAGCGGCATCGCGATGGATGCCTCGACCTGCTCTGCAAGCGGCCGAACATGGGGCTCGGCTTTCGCGTTGAGCCAGGTGATCGCCAGTTCCGCGCCCTGTCGGCGCAGAGCCTGCGCGCAACCCCAGGCGATCGACTGATCGTTCGCGATTCCGACCACCAAAGCCTTCTGTCCAGCAAGCGAGAACATGGCGAAGATGCGCCCCTGTTTCCTTGCCGGATGACATAGAAGCCAAGCTTGACGGGCGGATGACTGCTTGTGAGCTGACGAGCCGCATTAATATCGGTTTCGACGGCATCGCGTGAACAGATGAGGTCGATGTTCTTGCGTCTTGGTGAAACACCGAAGCACGATGTCCATCAAAACCGCAGCGGGTCGCGTCGAGGTCGCCGTGGCTGTCCCCCGGTCCTGCCGGCTGGCTCGCGGCGATGGGGCGTGATCCCGCTCTGCATGGGGAAGTGCAAGCTGCTCCGGCGGACAGGGAATTCGCCCGGTCAGAACCGATCATGAAAAGCCTGCTGCGGCCGGGACGCGCTGATGTCGGCCACATGATCGCACAGTCGAAGCAGACGCGCGTCATGAGTCGCGATGATGATGGTCTGCTCGGGCCTGGCGGCCAGAATGCCGCTGACCACGCTCAACGCCATGTCCGGATCCAGGCCCTCGGTCGGCTCGTCGAGCACCAGGATCCGCGCGGGCTTCAGAAGGGCGCGGGCCAGCGCGACACGCCGCGCTTCGCCACCGGACAAGGTCAGGCCATGGGGGCCGATCCACTCGTCGAGGCCTTCCGGAACCCTTGCGAGGATATCGTCGGCGCCGGCGAGCCGCAGTGCTTCGAGTATCTGGCCGTCGCGCGCGCGGGGGTCGGCGACCTGCAGGTTCTCGCGGAGCGTGCCGGCGAAGACGGCGGCATCCTGTGCCAGCAATGCCACGTTCTTTCGCCAGGCGTCGCCATCGAGCGCTGCGAGCGCCTCGCCGCCCACCGTGATGCGTCCCTCGTCTGGCAGCGCAAAACGCATGAGAAGGTTGATCGCTGTGGATTTCCCGGCCCCGCTCGCTCCCGAAATCCCGAAGCGGGCCCCTTCAGCAACCTCGAAGGAAAGCCCCCGGAAGGTCCAAGCAGATGCGCCAGGCGGTCGATAGCCGACATTCTCGAACACGACGGTGAGATCAGCCGGAACGGGGCGAGGCTCTCGCGGCGCGGGGTCGGCTGGGGCGCGGGCGATGAGCGACCGGAGCCGCCCGATCGAGACGGCCACGGCGGGAGCCGCCTGCATTGCGGGCACGAGTGGGCCGGCGATCTCGAAGGCTGCGAGCGCGAGCAGGCCGAGCATCGGAACCTCCGGCGCGTCAAGGCGACCGTCGGCAAATGCCGCAAGGGCCAGCACCAGCCCGATCGCGAAAGCTACCTGCGCGAATGCGTTTACAGCTGCACCGCCCGCCGCCCCGATCAGGGCAAGGTGCCGCTCGGCCGCGAGCAGGGCATCACCCTGCCGCACCGTCGACGCTGCATGCCGGCCCGAAGGGTCGAAGATTGCGAGATCTGCGAGCCCCTCGACATGATCCACAAGCCTGGCATTGAATATGCCGGATTCCCTTGCGATGCCGGCGCTGAGCGGTGCGCTCGCCCGCAACACGCCGAGGGGGACGGCCACGGTTGCAAGAGCGATCAAGAGCACGGCGGCAAGTCCGGCCGGGCGATCCAGAAAGAGGAGGATGAGCGCAGTCGGGAGAAGCACCAGCGCGGCGACCGATGTCGGGGCGATGATCCGCAGGAAGGCCAGCTCGACACGGTCGAGGTCGCTCTTGAACTGCGTGAGGAGGTCGCCGCTCTTGAACTCCTGCAGGCCACCTGGCGCCAGCCGCAGCATGCGGGCGAAAAGCCAGGGCCGCAGCAGCGCCACGACACGCAGCGTCGCATCGTGCCCGACAACCCGCTCGCCATAGCGGCCCGCGGTTCTGGCGATCGACAAGCCGCGAATGATCGCGCCGGGCGTGAAATAGTTCATCGAGACTCCGGCCAGTCCCGCTGCGGCCATCGCTGTGATGAACCAGCCCGAGAGCGACAGAAGCGCAAGGTTGGCTGCAGCGGCAGCGGCGCCAAGCAGGATTGCGAGCGCCAGCCAGGGCAAGCTCGGTTTCAGCGCCGGAAGAAGCAGACTGAGAAACCCTCTCATGGCGTGGCCTCCGCTGCCGCAAGCTCGATCACATG
>CAZDUL010000068.1:0-15584 GCA_964508635.1 uncultured Allobosea sp.
CGATGGCGAGGGCGACGGCGAGGCAGACGGCGGGGGACGGCATGGAGCTGGCCGGCAGAAGGGTCAAGGCGCGGGTAGCGACCGACCTGCCGAAATAGGTGCAGGGCAGCAGAGGGCGCGTCGGCAACCGTTGCATAAGCCAGCCCGACCCCAGCGGGCGGGCGGCATTGGCAAGGCGGATGGCGGCGAGTGTCCACGCACGGACCCAGGCCGGCAGGTGGATGTCCTTCAGATAGGCCGGAATGGGCACGGTGATGAAGTCGAGGTGGAAGCCGCAGGTGAAGAAGCCGATGACCAGCAACACATAGGAGCGGTGGCGGAAGGCCTCGGCAAGCGCCTGCGAGATCGTCTGGTTCGGCAGGCCTGGCCCGGCCTTCACCGCATGGGCGCCGCCCGTGCCGCCCGTGCCGCGTGTGGCGAGCGCCAGCGTGAGGGGCATGGCCGCCAGCACCGTGATGCCGAACACGATCAGCGCGGTCTGCCAGCCCATGCTCTCGATCAGGATATTGCCGATCGGGGGATAGAAGAACTGGCCGAAGGAGCCGGCGGCCGTGCCGGCGCCCAGCGCCAGGGGCTTCCAGCCATCGGGCAGGAGCTTGGCGAAGGCCGCCAGCACGAGATTGAACGAACAGGCCGAAAGCCCGAAGCCGATCAGCACGCCCGCTCCGAGATGAAGCATAAGCGGCGTGGAGGCGTAGGCCATCACCACCAGGCCAAGCGCGTAGAGCGTCAGGCCCACGACGAAGACGCGCACCGTGCCGTAGCGATCCGCCAGAGCCCCGGAAAATGGCTGCCCCACGCCCCAGAGGAGGTTCTGGACGGCGAGCGCGAGAGAGAACACCTCGCGGCTCCAGCCGAACTCGACCGTCATCGGAACCTGGAACAACCCCGTCGAGGCGCGCGGTCCGAAGGTGATCAACGACACGAGGCAGCCCGCGATGACGATGACGGCCGGCATGCGCCAGCGGCCCCCCCTGTGGCCGCCAGCATCGTCGATGGGCGAACGGGCGGTCTGCGACATGGTCGGCCTCGGTTCAGCGGGAGTAATCAGGTCGCTAGAGAACTAGCAGCCACGACCGGACCGCAAAGTCCTCTTTCGTGATCCGGCATATTCCGCACCTGCATGAGGACCTCGCTTAACCGGCGATCAACCCTACTGCGGCGATAACCATGCTGGCCGATCGGACGCGGTTCGTCATCCGTCGGTTCGTGCAGGCGTGGCGTTGTGTGGTGGTGTGGCGATGCGCGCAGACGATCTTGCGAAGGCGTCGAGGCGGGCGGAAACGGTCCTGGTCGGTGCGCCGCGTGCGGCTGCCCGGCGCCTCGCGGGCGCACCGCAGCGGGTGGCCGGGGCCCTCGCCCAGTGGGTTCTGTCCGGCTGTCTGCTGATATCGTTTACCGCCTACGCCGGTTCGATTGACACGACAGGGGCTCAGCCATTCGATCCGGCGCCGGCGACGCTGGCCTTGGCCGGTATGAACATGCCCGTCGGCGTTTCGCGCGATACCGGCTGGCCGGATGCGGCCCTTCCGGATCCGGTTTTCCCGGACGTGGTTGATCGCGACACCGCTTCAGCCCGGCACGCCTGGCGCGTGGATACCGGCGAGGTGGCGGTCATCGCGCCGTCGCTGCTGACGCTGGCCAGCGCCTTCCATATGCCGGATCTGTTTCCAGCCCCGCTGATCCGGCCCGCTGCGTTGTCGAGTGAGGAGCCGCAACCGATCAATCCGCGCAAGGCCTGGCTCGAACCACGGTCCGATCTGAAGGCACAGGCCTCCGTGTTTCCGGACGTGAACAGGTCGCTCAAGGGCGATCCATGGCCGCCGCTGCGGCCGACCATCTCCGCCGCGCTCAGGCCAAGCCCGAAACAGCCGAGCCGGGAGGAACTCGACCGGCTGATCTTCGGCGCCAACCCGACCGGCGTCGTGGCGCATGGCTTTACGCCCGAGGCCGCCGACCTCGGCCGGCTCAGCGCCAGCGACTTCACGCTGCCGCGGCTGCAGCGGAGCCAGAAGCCGGGCGAAGCTTCGCCGACGCTCCTCGCCGCCCTGCACGCCCCCGCCGACCCGGCTGATGAGCCCGACCGCGCTGACATGCTGAACCCGGCGCCGCTGGCCAGCCTGCCGCTCGCCCAGCCACCCGACCCGCCGCAGCGGCCCACCGACCTGACCGTGGCGCCTTCGACGGCACGCCAGAGCATCCAGCCGAAATCGTCCGGGGCCGGCCGCTTCGCAGGTCTGATCGAGAAGACCAGCGAGATGCGCGAGATGCGCTGCCTGGCGGAGGCGGTCTATTTCGAGGCGCGCAGCGAATCCGAGGAGGGGCAGGCGGCGGTGGCACAGGTGGTGCTGAACCGCGTGCTGCACGAGAACTATCCCGACACGATCTGCGGCGTTGTCTACCAGAACAGGCACCGCTTCCTCGCCTGCCAGTTCACCTTCGCCTGCGAGGGTCGCTCGCTGCGGATCACCGAGCCCGAAGCCTGGCGCACCGCGGTGCAGATCGCGACCGACGTTGTCAGCGGCAAGATCTATCTGCCCGAAGTCGGGGCCTCGACCCACTACCATGCCGACTACGTGCGGCCGCGCTGGGCGCGGGCGCTGAAGCGGATGGACACGATCGGGCGGCACACCTTCTATCGCCTTCGGCCAGGTCAGAGCTGACGCAGGAAGACGGCATCCGACGGCGTGAAAGACCACGCGCAGCAGTAGCGGCCGGGCGTCGGTTCGGCTAACCGGAGGACCAGCCCTCGCAGGATGTCCAAGCGCCATGCCGATCGAAAGCCCCTGCATCAAGGTCTGCACCCTGGACGATGCCTCCGGCTGGTGCATCGGCTGTGGACGCACGCTGGCCGAAATCGGCGGCTGGATGGCCATGTCTGCACAGGAGCGCCGCGCGGTGATGGACACGCTGCCGGAACGGCTTGCGGTGCTCGGCCGGGCCCAGCCGACGCGCTGCATGCCGCGACGGGGCGCCCGGTGAACGCGACGGGCATGGACAAGCCGCCGTTCTGGCGCTCCAAGACACTGGACGAGATGTCTGCGTCGGAGTGGGAAAGCCTGTGCGACGGCTGCGGTCGCTGCTGCCTGATCAAGCTTGAGGACGAGGAAACCGGCAGGATCCACGCAACGGACGTGGCCTGCACGCTGTTCGATGCCGGAACCTGTCGCTGCCGCGACTATGACAACCGCGCCGCCAGGGTGCCTGACTGCGTGACGCTGACGCCGAAGGCCGTGCGCGCGCTCGCGTGGTTGCCGCCGACCTGCGCCTATCGCCTCCTCGCCGAGGGCAAGGACCTCAAATGGTGGCACCCGCTGGTGTCGGGCCGGGCCGAGACGGTGGTCGAGGCCGGCGTATCGGTGAAGGGCCGTGTCCATGCCAGCGAGGATGATGTCAGCCTCGCCGAGCTCGTGGAGCGCGTGAAGAACTGGCCGCTCAAGTGGCCGCCGCGCGCGAGATAGGCGTTCAACCGGACATTCACGCACGGTTCAGCGCTGGATTAGTCAAAAGCCGGCATTGCAAGGCACGGTGGTTCTTGACACAACCGCCTGCGTTTTTGCACTGCAACATCGGCTGGTCATCTCCGGCCACAGCATGACGCCACAGCGCGAGGACTTTCATGGGCACGGTGAAGTGGGTCTACACCTTCGGCGACGGCAAGGCCGAGGGCCAGGCGGGCATGAAGAACCTGTTGGGTGGCAAAGGGGCCAACCTGGCGGAGATGTGCAATCTGGGCCTGCCCGTTCCGCCCGGCTTCACTATCACCACCGAGGTCTGCACCTACTACTACGAGAACGGCTCGCGTTATCCCGACGCGCTGAAGGGGCAGGTCGAGGCTGCGCTGACGCATATCGGCCAGCTGACCGGCTGCACGTTCGGCGATCCGTCCAACCCGCTGCTCGTTTCGGTTCGCTCGGGCGCGCGCGCCTCGATGCCGGGCATGATGGACACGGTGCTGAACCTCGGGCTCAACGACATCACCGTCGGGGCGGTGGCGAAGGCGGCAGGCGACGAACGCTTCGCCTATGACAGCTATCGCCGTTTCATCACCATGTATGCGGATGTGGTGCTGGGCTGCGACCACCACCATTTCGAGGAAGCCCTCGAGGATTACAAGGATCGAAGGGGCGTCAGTCTCGACACGGATCTCGGCGCCGAGGACTGGAAGGTGCTGGTCGAACGCTACAAGGCGATCGTCAAGCAGGAGCTCGGGCGCGACTTCCCGCAGGATCCGCACGAGCAGCTTTGGGGTGCAATCGGCGCCGTGTTCGGCTCCTGGATGAACGCGCGCGCCATCAAGTATCGCGAGCTCAACAACATCCCCGCAGCCTGGGGCACGGCCGTCAACGTGCAGGCGATGGTGTTCGGCAACCGCGGCGACACCTCCGCCACCGGCGTCGCTTTCACGCGCAACCCCTCCACGGGCGAAAAGGAGCTCTATGGCGAATTCCTGATCAACGCTCAGGGCGAGGACGTGGTGGCCGGCATCCGCACGCCACAGGATATCACGGAGGCCGCTCGCAAGGCCGCCGGCTCCGACAGGCCGTCCATGGAGACGGCGATGCCGGAGGCCTACGCCGAGCTTGTGCGGATCTACGGTCTTCTCGAGAAGCACTATCGCGACATGCAGGACATGGAGTTCACCGTCGAGCGCGGGAAGCTCTGGATGCTGCAGACCCGCAACGGCAAGCGCACCGCAAAGGCCGCGCTGAAGATCGCCGTCGACCTGGCGAACGAGGGCCTGATCAGCCAGCAGGAGGCCGTGCTGCGCATCGAGCCCGGCTCGCTCGACCAGCTGCTCCACCCGACCATCGACCCGAAAGCCGAGCGAAAGGTGATCGCGACCGGGCTGCCGGCCTCCCCCGGCGCAGCCGCCGGGGAGATCGCGTTCTCGTCCGACGAGGCCGAGGCGCTGAAGAAGGCTGGCCGCAAGGTGATCCTCGTGCGTGTCGAGACAAGCCCCGAGGACATCCACGGCATGCACGCGGCAGAGGGCATTCTCACCACGCGCGGCGGCATGACCAGCCATGCTGCGGTGGTGGCGCGCGGCATGGGCAAGCCCTGCGTTTCCGGCGCTGGCTCGATCCGCGTCGATTATGCCAGGCGGCAGATGACGGTCGGCGCCCATACGCTGAAGGCGGGCGATTTCATCACCATCGATGGGGCCGCCGGCCAGGTGCTGATCGGCGAGGTCAAGATGCAGCAGCCCGAGCTCGCGGGCGAGTTCGCCACGCTGATGAGCTGGGCCGACGCCGCGCGCCGGCTGAAGATCCGCGCCAACGCCGAGACGCCGCTGGATGCGCGCACCGCGCGCGAGTTCGGTGCGGAAGGCATCGGCCTGTGCCGCACCGAGCACATGTTCTTCGAGGGCGACCGCATCGTCGCGGTGCGCGAGATGATCCTCGCCGACGATGAAGCCGGCCGGCGCAGGGCGCTTGCCAAGCTGCTGCCGATGCAGCGCAACGACTTCGTCGAGCTGTTCAAGATCATGCAGGGCCTGCCCGTCACGATCCGGCTGCTCGATCCGCCGCTGCACGAGTTCCTGCCGCACACCGAAGCCGAGATGGCCGAGGTTGCGGCCTCGACCGGAGTCAGCGTGGACAAGCTCAAGCGCCGCGCCGCCGAACTGCACGAATTCAACCCGATGCTCGGTTTCCGCGGCGTCCGCCTCGCGATCGCCTATCCGGAGATCGCCGAGATGCAGGCGCGCGCCATCTTCGAGGCAGCGGTGATCGCTGCCAGGGAGACGGGCCAGCCGGTGACGCCTGAGGTGATGGTGCCGCTGGTCATGACCAAGCCGGAACTCGACCTCGTCAAGGACCGGATCGACGCCATGGCGAGGGCCGTTTCGGCCGAGACGGGCGCGACGCTCAGCTATCAGGTCGGCACCATGATCGAATTGCCGCGCGCGGCACTGCGCGCGGGCGAGATCGCCGCGTCCGCCGAGTTCTTCTCCTTCGGCACCAACGACCTGACGCAGACCACGCTCGGCATCAGCCGCGACGATGCAGCCTCCTTCCTCGGGCCCTACACGCAGCGCGGCATCCTGCCGGCCGATCCGTTCGTCACCATCGACCGCGACGGCGTCGGCGAACTGGTGAAGCTTGCGGCGGAGCGCGGCAAGGCCACGCGTCCCGGCATCAAGCTCGGCATTTGCGGCGAGCACGGGGGCGATCCGGGCTCGATCGACTTCTGCGAACAGACCGGTCTCGACTACGTGTCGTGCTCGCCTTACCGCGTGCCGATCGCACGGCTCGCCGCCGCGCAGGCCGCGCTCGGCAAGGTGACGGCGAAGGAAGGCTGAACCTGCAAGGGGGGCGCTCGGCGTCCCCCTCGCCTGCGATCTCGACACGGTGGCATAGCCAGGACGGGCCTGCGATGGCGGCCTGCCCTCAGCGCCTCGCGAGCGCCTCCTCCCGGATGGCGGTGAGGGTGCGGGCGGGCGTGATCGCCTCCTCATCCAGAATGCAATGCAGGATGGCTGGCTTGCCTGAAGCGACCGCGCATTCGAAGGCGGGAGCGAAATCGGCCGTTCGCTCGACCCGTTCGCCATGGCCGCCAAAGGCGCGCGCATAGGCTGCGAAATCGGGGTTCTTCAGCCCCGTGCCCGAGACCCGTCCCGGATACTCCCGCTCCTGGTGCATGCGGATGGTGCCATACATGCTGTTGTCGATCACCACGACGATGATCGGCAGCTCGTATTGCACGGCCGTGGCGAATTCCTGCCCGTTCATCAGAAAGCATCCATCGCCGGCAAAGGCCACGACCATGCGCCCGGGAAACAGGCGCTTCAGGGCCACGGCCGCCGGGACGCCATACCCCATCGAGCCGGAGGTCGGCGCAGCCTGCGTGCCGAAGCGGCGAAACCGGTGGAAGCGATGCAGCCAGGTGGCATAGTTGCCCGCGCCATTGGTGAGGATGGCGTCATCGGGCAGCCTGTCGCGCAGCCAGATCATCGCCTCGCCCGGATGGAA
This sequence comes from uncultured Allobosea sp., assembly GCA_964508635.1. GTDB lineage: Bacteria > Pseudomonadota > Alphaproteobacteria > Rhizobiales > Beijerinckiaceae > Allobosea. The sequence continues at coordinate 6,975 of CAZDUL010000068.1, forward strand.
CGCGCCGGGCACCGGGGCCGGCCTGTCCGTCCAGGCATGGAAGGCCGCGTGCGCCTCGGCCGCCGCGCCAGCCCATGGGATGACCTGCGGCGGATGCACCGTCTGCAAGGCCGCGCAGAAGGCCGTCGGCGAGGCGTTGATCGCGAGCGCCGGATGATAGACCCGCCCGAGCTCCTCCGCATCCGGATGGACATGGACGAGCTGGCGCCCCGTCTCGGGGATCGGAAAGAGCGTATAGCCCTGGCTTGGAATCTCGGAGAGCCGGCCGCCGAGCAGCAGCACCAGATCGGCCTCCTTCACCCGCGCCAGCAGTTTCGGGTTCGGCCCGATGCCGAGATCGCCCATGAAGCAGGGATGATCCGCCGACATCAGCATCTGCCGGCGGAAGGTGACGGCGGTGGGCAATTCGAACCGCTGCGCGAAGCGTGCATAGCGCTCCACCGCCAGCGCATCCCAGCGCGAGCCGCCGAGCAGCGCGACGGGGCGCTTGGCCGCCCACAGCCGCTTCTGCAGGTCGATCATCTGGGTCAGGGAGGGGTGCGTCTCGGTGGCCTCGACGCGGGACGCATCGGCCACGACAGCCGCCTCGGTGAGCATGTCCTCCGGCAGGGCAATGACCACCGGGCCCGGCCGGCCCGACATCGCGACGTGAAAGGCGCGGGCGACGATCTCGGGGATGCGGGCCGGGTCGTCGATTTCCGTCGCCCACTTCGCAAGACCGCCGAAGACCTGGCGGTAGTCCAGTTCCTGGAAGGCCTCGCGCTCGCGCATGCCGCGCTCGATCTGGCCGACGAACAGGATCATCGGCGTCGAGTCCTGCCTTGCGATGTGAACGCCGGGCGAGGCGTTGGTCGCGCCGGGGCCGCGCGTGACCATGCAGATGCCAGGCCGGCCGGTCAGCTTGCCGGCTGCCTCCGCCATCATCGCCGCGCCGCCCTCCTGCCGGCACACGGTGATGCGGATATCCGCATCATGCAGCGCATCGAGCACCGCGAGATAGCTCTCGCCCGGCACGCAGAACACGTCGGTGACGCCCTGCGCAACGAGCTGGTCGACGAGGATGCGGCCGCCGGTGCGCGCCGTGCTGCTGGTCATGTCTGGCCTCCCCAGGCCGGATCCGCAAGAATGTCGCGGGCATGTTCGCCAAGCCGGGGGCTGGGACGGTCCGACACCTGCCGCACGCCGTCAAGCACGATCGGCGAGGCGACTGTCGGGATCGCTCCCGCCTTCGCGGCCGGCGCAGCGAGATCCCGGCGGATGGCGCGGGCCAGCACCTGGGGATCGGCGAAGACCTCGTCCATCGTGTTGATCGGCCCGGCCGGGACTCCGGCAGCCTCGAGCTTCGCCAGCAGGTCCGCCTTGGCGAAGCGGCAGGTGAGGCTGTTGAGATGCGGAATCAGCGTGGAGCGATTGATCACGCGGTCGCGGTTGCTGGCATAGTCGGACCTGTCCGCCAGCGCGGGCTCGCCAAGCACCTCGACGAGTCTGCGCCATTGGCCGTCATTGCCGGTGGCGATGATGATGTGGCCGTCAGCCACCGCGAAGACCTCGTAGGGCACGATGTTGGGATGGGCGTTGCCCAGGCGGCCCGGGACAAGTCCGCCGACGAGATAGTTCAACGGCTGGTTGGCCTCGGCGGCGATCTGCGAATCCATCAGCGCCATGTCGATCTCGCAGCCCTCGCCGGTCGCGTCGCGTCGGCGCAGGGCGGCGAGAATGGCCACGGTGGCGTAAAGCCCCGTGAAGATGTCGACCATGGCGAAGCCGGTCTTGGTGGGCTGGGCGTCGGGAGCACCCGTCATCGCCATGGCCCCCGCCATGCCCTGGATCAGGAAATCGTAGCCGGCCCGTCCGGCATAGGGCCCGGTCTGGCCAAAACCCGTGATCGAGCAATAGACCAGCCGCGGATGAGCGGCGCGCAGGGTCGCGGCGTCGAGGCCATACTTCGCCAGCCCGCCGACCTTGAAGTTCTCGATCACGACATCGGCATGGGACGCCAGCCGGCGCACCAGCGCCACGCCCTCGTCCGTGCGGAAATCGGCCGTGACCGAGCGCTTGCCGCGATTGCAGGCGTGGAAATAGGCCGATGACAGGTGCCCGCCATCCGCCGCCTCGACGAAGGGCGGCCCCCAGTTGCGCGTATCGTCGCCGTCGGGGCTCTCGACCTTGACGACGTCGGCGCCGAGATCGGCCAGCAGCTGTCCGACCCAGGGGCCGGCAAGGATGCGGGCGAGCTCCAGAACCTTCAGCCCCGCAAGCGGCGCGGTCTGGCTCGTCATGCCTCGTCTCCCCCGTCGGCCGCCGGCGCAATCCCAAGCGCAAGGCCCAGCGCCATCAACCCGATGATCTGCGCGATGTAAATCTCCAGCGAGCGGCGGCCGCAGAAACGCAGCAACGCAGCCGCCGCGGCTGGAGGCTGCGTGATCAGATCGCCGCGGCTGTAGATGAGCAGCAGCCCGCTCACCGCGATGATCGCAGCCATGGCGATCCACGCATCGTCGATTGCAAACCCGTAGTCATCGATCTCGTTTAGGGCATAGACCAGCGTCGCCACCGCTCCGAGCGCACGACGATGCATCCATGGCGCGGTCGCGCCACAGTCCGGGCCTGTCTCCACCGCCAGGCGATGGGCCAGTCCCGTCAGCGCGATCAGCGGCCCGGTCGTTCCGTATTCCAGCACCATGTCGGCGAGGGGCACGAGGGCGATCAACGCCGCCGCCGCTGCCCAGAGCATCCAGAGCGAGCGGCGCGCCAACGCCTCCATGCCCGGCCTGAGCCAGCGCAGGGCCGCGAAGCTGATGAGGATGTTGAGGGTGACGGCGTTCATGTCGCCGCCGGCGCGCCAGAGATCAAGCCCGGTCAGCAATGCACCGGCCGCCAGCCAGAACCAGGGCACGGCGCGCGTCGCAGCATAGCCGATGAGGAAGAAGAAGATCGGCGCCCCGGCGCGGCCGATGGCCCGCATCCAGGGCTGGTCGGGAAACAGGAATTCGCCCAGATGATCGATGAGGATCAGCGCAAGAGCCGCCGTCTTCCACACATCGGTCGAGGTGACCGGCCGCGACGCGACGGCGGGCGCGGATGCGATCTGCGTCATGGCTCGTCCGTCATTGTGCGTACCCGGCGCGGCGCAGCCCCGGCAGCGCCGGCACCTGCTGGCGCCGGACAAGCGAGCCGGCAACGAACCAGCTGGCCAGAAGGATGACGGGCACCTCGAGAAACACCACCGTTCCGCGCCCGATCATCGGCGCGAGCGCCAGTTCGCGAATGGTCCGGAGAACGAACCCGAGCGCGAAGATGGCGAGGCCGTAGAGACAGCCGGCGACGACAGCTCGCGACATCCCCGTGAGCCTTTCCAAATCGTCCGCGCTACATGCGGGAATCACAACCCTGCCGGCGTCGCGCAACCTCAGAAGAACGCCTGCAGCCCCGTGATTGCCCGGCCGAGGATCAGGGCGTGGACATCGTGCGTGCCCTCGTAGGTGTTGACCGTCTCGAGGTTCTGGGCGTGGCGCATCACATGGTATTCGATCTGGATGCCGTTGCCGCCATGCATGTCGCGGGCCTGGCGGGCGATGTCGAGCGCCTTGCCGCAGTTGTTGCGCTTGACGATCGAGATGACCTCGGGCGCGAGCTTGCCCTCGTCGAACAGGCGGCCAACGCGCAGCGAGCCCTGAAGGCCGAGCGCGATCTCGGTCGCCATGTCCGCGAGCTTCTTCTGGTAGAGCTGCGTCTGCGCCAGCGGCTTGCCGAACTGCTTGCGGTCGAGGCCATATTGCCTGGCCTGCGCATAGCAGGCCTCGGCCGCCCCCATCACCCCCCAGCTGATGCCGTAGCGCGCCCGGTTGAGGCAGCCGAACGGGCCCTTGAGACCCGAGACGTTGGGAAGCAGGTTCTCCTCCGGCACGAACACCTCGTCCATCACGATCTCGCCGGTGGTGGAGGCGCGTAGCGAGAGCTTGCCGCCGATCTTGGGCGCGGAGAGGCCCTTCATGCCCTTCTCGAGGATGAAGCCCCGGATCTCGCCGCCATGGGCCTCGCTCTTGGCCCAGACCACGAACACATCGGCGAAGGGCGAGTTGCTGATCCACATCTTCGAGCCGGTCAGCACATAGCCGCCGTCGGCCTTCCTGGCGCGGGTCTTCATGCTGCCGGGATCGGAGCCGGCGTCGGGCTCGGTCAGGCCGAAACAGCCGATGAACTCGCCCGAAGCCAGCTTCGGCAGATACGTCCTGCGCTGCCTTTCGTCGCCATAGGCATAGATCGGATACATCACCAGAGAGGACTGGACGCTCATCATCGAGCGGTAGCCCGAGTCGACGCGCTCCACCTCGCGCGCGACCAGCCCGTAGGCGACGTAGCTCGCGCCGGCTCCGCCATATTCCTCCGGAACGGTGACGCCGAGAAGCCCCTGCGCACCCATCATCCGGAACAGCTCCGGGGCCGCCCGTTCCTGCATGTAGTCCTCGGCAACGCGCGGCAGCAGCGTGCCCTGCGCGAAGGCGCGCGCCGCGTCGCGGATCATGCGCTCGTCCTCCGTCAGCTGGCTGTCGAGGTCGAACGGATCTTCCCAGTTGAAGGCGGCCCTGGCCGGCTTCTCGCCTGTTTTCGGCACGGCGCTCATGGTGCGATCTCCTGCGGCGACGATCTCTTTTAGTGCCCGGCTTCCAGTCTTCCAAGGCGCGCGATCGTCGCCTGCGCCTGCGCGATCATGCGCTCGATGATGGCGCGGGCCGGCGCGACATCGTGGATCAACCCGGTCGCCTCGCCGACCCAGACCGCCGCGTTCTCGGGGTCGCCGGCCGCGACCGCCGCCTGATAGGCCGGCCGCAGCGCCTCGGCCTGCGCCCGATGCTCGTCCGGCCTGTGCTCCCATTCCTTCACGAAGCGGTTGTTGAGCACGCGGGCGGTGAATTCCGGCGGCCAATCATAACCGCGGGCGATATCGGTGGCACGCTGGCGCACGGTGCCGTCGCCGTCGGCTGCGAGGGCGGCGCCCTGGTGGTTGGGGTGCGTCAGCGCCTCGCTCGCCGCCCAGAAGCGCGAGCCGACCAGCACGCCGTCGGCGCCCAGCGCCAGCGCGGCGGCAAGGCCGCGCCCATCGGCGATGCCGCCCGCCGCCACGAGCAGCGTCTCGGGAGCCGTCTTGGCCAGCAGGTCGGCCACCTCCGGGACGAGCGTCAGCGTCGCGCGGTTGGCGCCATGGCCGCCGGCCTCCGTGCCCTGCGCGACGATGATGTCGGCGCCAGCCTCGACCGCCTCGCGGACATGGCGCAGCGTCTGCACCTGGCATGCCAGCAGGCTGCCGGCGGCGCGTATGGCGGGCGCATGCGGACGCGGGTCGCCGAAGGACAGCATCATCAGCGCGGGCGCATGATCGAGAGCCAGCGCCAGCACGGACGGATCCCGCGCCATCGACCAGGTGATGAAGCCGCAGCCGACGCGGGCGTTGCCGGCCGCTGCGAACTCGCGCTTCAGCCAGGCAGCATCCCCATAGCCACCCCCGATGAGGCCGAGCCCGCCGGCCTGCGTCACGGCCGCCGCCAGAGCGCCTCCGGCCGCGAAGGCCATCGGGGCGGACAGGATGGGGTGGCGGATGCCGAGCCGGGCCGTCAGACGCGTCGAAATCATGCGATGTCAGGTCCGCATTGTGTGCGAGGCAGTCTTGTTCAGGCGTCGATGTCGAACACGACGCCCTGGGCGAGCGGCAGCGTCGTGCCGTAGTTGATGGTGTTGGTGGCGCGGCGCATGTAGGCCTTCCAGGCGTCGGACCCTGCCTCGCGGCCGCCGCCGGTCTCCTTCTCGCCGCCGAAGGCCCCACCGATCTCGGCGCCCGAGGGGCCGATGTTGACATTGGCGATGCCGCAATCGGAGCCGGCCACCGAGAGGAAGGTCTCGGCCTCGCGCAGGTCAAGGGTGAAGATCGACGACGACAGCCCCGCGCCGACCGCGTTCTGCATCGCGATGGCCTCGTCGAGGTCCCGGTAGCGCGTCACGTAGAGGATCGGCGCAAAGGTCTCGTGCAGCATCGGGCCGGATTGCTGCGGCATCTCGACCAGCGCCGGAGCGACATAGAAGGCATCGTCGCCACCGACGCCCTGAACGCGCTGGCCGCCATGGATGACGCCACCATGGGCGCGGGCGTCGCCGAGCGCGCGCTCCATACCATCGAAGGCGGCGGCATCGATCAGCGGTCCAATCAACGTGCCGGGCTCGCGCGGGTCGCCGATACGCACCGAGCCATAGGCCTTGATCAGACGCGCAACCAAGGCATCGTAAACGCTTTCATGCACGAACAGGCGGCGCAGCGTGGTGCAACGCTGCCCGGCCGTGCCCATCGCCGCGAAGGCGATGGCGCGCAGGGCAAGAGCCAGATCGGCCGAGGGCGCCACGATCGCGGCGTTGTTGCCGCCAAGCTCGAGAATGGCCCGGGCAAAGCGCTTGGCCAGTCTTGGCCCCACCTCGCGGCCCATGCGCGTCGAGCCGGTCGCCGAAACGAGCGGCACGCGCGGATCGTCGACCAGCGCCGCGCCCGCGTCGTGCCCGCCAATGACGAGCTCGCTCAAACCCTCGGGCGCATCGGAGCCGAAGCGGGCCATGGCGCGCCTGACGATCGCCTGCGTGGCCAGCGCCGTGAGAGGGGTCTTCTCGGACGGCTTCCAGACCACGCTGTCGCCGCAGACGAAGGCGAGCGCCGCGTTCCAGGACCAGACCGCGACGGGAAAGTTGAATGAGGAAATCACGCCGCAGACCCCGAGCGGATGCCACGTCTCCATCATGCGATGGCTGGCGCGCTCGGTGGCAATGGTGAGCCCGTAGAGCTGGCGCGACAGGCCGATGGCGAAATCGCAGATGTCGATCATCTCCTGCACTTCGCCGAGGCCCTCGGAGACGATCTTGCCGGCCTCCAGGGTTACCAGCATGCCGAGATCGGCCTTGGCCGCGCGCAGCTCCTCGCCCAGCAGGCGCACGAACTCGCCGCGGCGCGGGGCCGGCACATGACGCCAGCGCAGGAAGGCTGCCTGCGCCCGGCCGATGGCTCCCGCAACCTCGCTGCCCCCATGCGTCGCGCAATGCGCCACCGTTTCGCCGGTGATCGGCGACCGGGCGGGCAGGCCGACGCTCGCAAAGGCATCGTCTCCGACGCCCAGACGGCGGCAGAGGGCCAGCATGTCGTCGCGAACGGATGTCAGCATGACGGTCATCCCAGGTATCGTTTCGATCCGGCGCGCACCATGCGCCGGGCCATGGCCGCGCGACAACCCCTCGCTCCAGCGTCGTTCATGCAGTGCGCACGGGTGCGGTCTTCGTTCCGTGCAGATGCAAGGCCCGAACCGGAACTTGCCAGAGGGCGCTCCCGCCGCACATGGTGCGGGACCATGCGACCGCTCGCAGATCCAATCGCTGACAGGGAACCATGCACATCGTGATCGTCGGCGGCGGAGCGATCGGCGCTTCGGTCGCCTGCCATCTCATGATGGACCCGGAGTTCGCGGGCACGGTGACCGTGCTGGAGCGCGACCCGAGCTATGCACTTGCGGCATCGGCGCTATCCGCCGCCTCGATCCGGCAGCAGTTCACCAGTCCGGTCAACATCCGCATCTCGCTCCACGGCATCGCCTTCCTGCGCGAGGTGGCGCGCCACCTTGCGACGGCGGACAGCGCGCCGGCGATCAACCTGCACGAAGGGGGCTATCTTTATCTCGGCGACGATGCGGCCGCGCCGGGTCTGCTCGCGGCAAACCGCCTTCAGCGCAGCCTCGGCGCCGACATCGCCCATCTCGACCGCGAGGCGCTGGCGGCGCGCTTCCCGTGGATGACGCTCGACGACATCGCGGCCGGCAATCTCGGGCTGTCAGGGGAAGGCTGGTTCGACGGCTGGGGGCTGCTGCAGGCCTTCCGCGCCAAGGCGAAGGCGCTCGGCGCGCGCTTCGTGAAGGCGGAAGCCAGCGCCTATCGCGTGGAAGGCGGGCGCGTCACGGCCGTGACGATGGCGGATGGCGCGGCAATGGCCTGCGATGTCGCGGTCAACGCAGCCGGCTCGCAAGGGGCGAGGCTCGCCGCCACCGCCGGCATCGATCTGCCTGTCGCGCCGAAGACACGCCATGTCTTCTCGTTTCTGTGCAAGGGAAACGTGCCGAACTCGCCGCTCGTCATCGACACCAGCGGCGTGTGGTGGCGGCCCGAGGGCGCGCGCGGAGCGGACGGCCAGCGCTTCATCTGCGGGCTGTCTCCGCCGCCCGATCGCGACCCGGACTGGCCGATCGACGCGACCATCGCACCGGAACCGGACTGGGGATTCTTCGAAAACGAAATCTGGCCTGCGCTCGCCGCCCGCGTCCCGGCCTTCGAGACGATCCGCACCGGGCAGGCCTGGAGCGGGCCCTACGACATGAACCTGATGGACGCCAACGCCATCCTCGGTCCTGCACAAGGGCTGCCGAACCTGCTGCTGGCGAACGGTTTCTCCGGCCACGGCCTGCAGCAGGCGCCGGCGGTCGGTCGCGGACTGGCGGAGTGGATCGTCCACAGCCGCTATGTCACGCTCGACCTCGCCGATCTCGGCCACCGCCGCATCGTCGAGAACCGCCCGCTGGCGGAGGCGAACGT
>CAZDUL010000069.1:0-29475 GCA_964508635.1 uncultured Allobosea sp.
TGCCCTCGCGCCAGCACCGTGCCTGCCCGAGGCGCGCCGCAACCAGACAACCACGCACAACACCGGCGGACGGATACCGGCGGGAGTGCCGGGCATGCGCTCGGCCCTGATGAACAGGAAGCGACCCGGGGCGCGCCCCCGTCGCCGCCGCGAGCAGGTGACGGCGCGTGGCGTGGCGTCGCCTGCGCCGGCCAAGCTCATTGCCAGCCCGGCCGGCCCGGCTGCGGCGCGCGCGCCGGCAGCTTCGGCGATACGTCCGGACGCGCCGCGCAGGGGACGCAAGAGGCTCTCGCTCTGGTCGAGCAGACAGCCGATTGCCGCGTCGCGCGGGCTCATGCGCGGGGTCGCCGTCAGCGAGCCGAGCGCGAACAGGATGGTAAGCAAATCCCACAGCGGGATGTCGGCCTGCGAGCCGCCGCCAGCGATTCCGAGCACGAACGCCTCGGTCTCGCGCGCCGAGAAACGCCGGCCCTCTGCGATCGCGTTCAGTTCCGCGATGCGTTCGGGATCGAGGCCCCAGTCCATTGCCGTTCATCCGCCGACGACCCGGCGCGTCCGGGCCCGTTCCACCAGTCTTGCGCCGCGCGCGAGCCGGCCCACGCGCGGGAGCCGGCTCGACCTACCCGGTGATCGTCGCTCAGCCATGGTCGGCTGGCAAGCGCGGGGCCGATCCGGCCCTCAGCGGGTCGGAACCTTGGTGACGATTACCCGGTTGCCGCTGAAATTGACCTGGCCATTCAGGCCGATCAATTCGAGCATCAGCCGGAAATTGCGGGTGATGCGCGACGAGTCGGCCGTCGTGCGGTAGAAGAAGTCCGCTGAGCTGTTGGTCGAGGCGGTGGTGCGGTGCTGCTGGTAGCAGCCCCAGCGCACGAATTCGCCCTCGATGCGGGTGATCTCGGACGGGCTGAAGTCGCGCAGCTGGAAGACGAAATCGGTCGGCAGATTGCTGCAGCCGTCCGCTGAGGGCGCAGCTGCCACGGCGGTCGGGCCGTCCTTGCCGGCGGTGGCGCTGGTCGGGCCGGAGGAGCGTGCGAAGCCTTCCAGCTTCTGTGCGATGGCGGAGCCGAGATCGGTCGCAAGAATCCGGGCCTGCGCGCCGACATTCTCGAGCACGCATTCGGCCTGGCAATTCACAGGCAGCGGCTGCAGCTGGAAGCCGCCGACCTCGAACGTGCCGATGAACTGGCCGGTGCGCGAATTCAGGACGCGGCCCGGAATGCGGATGTCGGGAAAGCGGATGCCGGTGTTCGGCGTGGCGCGGACCGAGGCATAGATCTGATACACCACGATCACGTCGATAGGCGTCGGCACCGCGCGAGCGATCTCGTAGAGCATGGCGTCAGTCCGGCGCACGCGGCCGGGGCGGGTGATGTCCATCGCGACGCCGGTCTCGTCATAGACCTGGAAGCCGCGGGTGTTGAGATACTCCGACAGGGCGAGCTGCACCCGGTTGAACACGCGGTTGTTGCGCGGCACCGTGTCGGTGTCCGCGTCGTCCGACATGACCAGCAGGTTGATCCGGTCGTTGGTCGTCTGCGCAAGCGCGGGCGCTGCGCCAAGGCCGGCGAGGCAGACCGCCGCTGCGAGGCCCATCCGGGCGGTGCGGAGCATGGTGGCGAGGAGGGGCATGGCATGGATCTCCGAAGAAGGCTTGAGCGGGGGCGCGTCAGGCGTCGAGGGCGATGATCTCGACGCGGCGGTTGACCGGCGAGGCGGGGTTGGCGGCGTCGCGCAGCATGTCGAAGCCGAAACCATGGGTATAGAGCCGGTTGCCCGGCACGCCGCCCACGGAGATCAGCCAGTCGCGCACAGCGAGCGCACGGCCGGCAGAGAGCTCCAGGTTGTAGTCGCGCGAGCCGACCGCATTCGTGTGGCCGGCAATCAGGAAGCTCTGATCGGCCAGGATATCGTCCTTCAGCGCGCTGGCGAGCTGGAACAGCGCCCGCTGCGCGCTGGTGCGCAGGGCGGTGGAGTCGTTGTCGAAGAAGACGGTGATCTCGATACGACGGCTCAGGTCCAGCCGTACGCTCTCGCGCACGCCGCCATGATCGATCACCACCGTCACGATGCGCCGGGCCGGGCGCCGGATCGGGGCCGCGCCGCTGCCGAGTCGCCCGAGCCGGTCCTGCGGAGCAAGCTGGCGCAGGATGTTGGTTGCGCCCTGATCCGTGCGGCCCTGGGCAAAGGCAGGGCTGGCGACGGCAGGGCCAGCAAGCAGTGCCGCTGCGCCGGTCAGCAGGCGGCGGCGCGACAGCAGCGTCCAGCCCGGTACGCCATCGATCCGGGTCGGAGGTGTTTTCATCATCAGTGTTGTCTCCTTCGACGCCGCATCCACAGCACCGTTGGGACCGTCCGCAGCGCGTCTGAACCGGGCTTGCTGCACTTTGGCCCCATTTCGGCCCGCGTGACAGAAAATCTTTCCGGATAGAATCAACCCATGGACGACCGGACGAGCGATGCGTCGCACGTTGCAGCGGTTCGATGAAACCGGAGTGACCAATGCGTCCGGTTCGTTCGGTCGCCTGACGGCAAGCCTGGCAGACCATGCCGTGGCGAGAAAGCCCGTAGAGCCGGCGCCCACGATCCGTGGGATACGGTTTTGAACGCTGTGCGAGGCCGTTGCGCCGTGACGGCTGGACACCGAACCCGGGCCCGGGCGAACACCCCAAGCAAAACTCCTCTGGCGCGAGCAAAGGGATCATGCCCGCCAGCCGCGACGAATTGGCGCCAGAGAAACCGTTTTCCGCTGCGAGGACTGCCCCATGCTCGCCAATCGCTTCCGCACCGATCATGCATGCGCCGGGGTCGTCCGCGGGCCGGAGATCCGTCGCGGAGCGCGGGCGCCTGGGGCCGTTTTGCTGGCTCGCGCCCTGATGTGTTCGGCGATACTGCTCGGTCTGCTGACGGGCGCCGCTCTTGCACAGGCGGTCCAGGCCGGCGGGGCCTCGGAGCGCACGGTGCTGGATATCGGCGGTCGCGTCATCGCCTTCGAGGCGCGCCCGGTGACGGTGACATCGTTCACGCTGCCCTTCGAAGCCGGCAATGCCTTGCTGCTGCAGGATGCGCAGCAACGGCTGCGCCAGCCGGATCTCGGTCCCTTCGGCTCGTCGAATGGCACCGTCCTGCATATCGTCAGCGTCAGCGGCGGCGATCGCAAGCTCGCATTCGAGCGGGCCCGCACGATCCGCGCCGCACTGGTTCGCCTCGGCGTGGCCGATCCGCGCGGGCTTGCTGCGGCAGCTGCGGAGGGCGAAACGGCCACGGACACGGCCGCCTCCGCTGTTGACGCGCGCATCGAGACGATCACCGTCACCGTATCCCGCCTGACGCGCGCAAGCTGCCCTGCCTGCTCGGCGAGCACGCTCGGCACGGCGGCGATGGATACCGGAAGCGTCCGGCTCGCCACGATGGAGACCGGCCGGTCCGCCTCCCTGGCGGCGGCAGCGCCGGTGAATCCAGCCGCGTCCACAGCCCGCACCGCCGACCGTCGCGAGCCCGACACGAACCTGAGCTTCACGGATCGCCCGGCGCTGGCCACGGATTCGCGGGGACCCGGCATCTCCCAGGAAGATGCGCGCGCGCTTGGAACCGTTGCCGCCGCGGCAGCTGCCGCTGCGCCGCCTTCTCCCGAAAGGCCTGGCGCAGCAGCCCGGAACGAGCGGGGCCGGCCCAGAACCGCGGCTCGCAACGCTGCCGGACCGACAAAAGCGGCTGCTGCCCCTGTCGCTGTCGCCCATGGGGAGCGGGACGGGGCGGCCATGGCCCCGCGCGTCCGGATCGGCCCCGAGGCTGTGAGGCGGGCCGATCTCAACGCGCTTGGCCTTTCCGGAGCCGCCGGCTGTCGTCCACGCGCCATCGTGATCGATGACTATCTCCCTCCACGCCAGGGCTGGCAGTGCGGTCGCCGTTGACGGGCGTGCGGCGACGGTTCAACCGTGGCGGCGCGTGCGGTCGATCCGCGGTGGCCGCGCTGGACGATGAGGCGAGGTCGATGGACCGAAGGGCTGGCAGCAGATGACGAGCGCGAGATCGATGGTTCGCCTTGCGGTGCTGCGCCGTGTCGTCATCGGACTGATTGCAGCGATGTCCACTGGTCCGGTTGGAGCGATCATGCAAGGCGAGGACCTTCCGGCGACGCACCCGGCCTCGTCGTGGACCGTGATGGTGACCGCAGAGAATGGCAGGCTGTGCAGCGGCGCCTTGGTCAGCCCCGTCATGGTTCTGACGGCAGCGCATTGCGTCCATGGCGCAGGACGCCTCAGCATCCAGACCATACAGGCTGACGGCCGGCTCGCCACGACCCCGGTCCTGCAATACGCCGCCCACCCGAGTTTCCAGCCCAACCAGCAGCCGCGCTTCCAGGTCGGCGTCGATCTCGCGCTCGTGCTGCTGGGAAGCGCGATCCGCGACAGCGATGCGGTGCTTGAGATCGAACCGAATCCGGTTCCGGTCGGAGCGGACATCTCGATTTTCGGCTTCGGCGCGACACAGGAGCGCGACGTGGCCAGCGCCCGCATGCTGCGCAAGGCCAGGCTGGAGCATGTCGGGGTCTATCGCCACTCCAGCGGCGCGACCGCCCAGTTCGGGCAGGATCGGGTCGGCAAGGCGCAGGTGGCGGGCGCTGGCGCCTGCGGCGGCGATTCGGGCGGGCCGGTGATCATCGGGCGACCGGAACAGCGCAGCCTTGTCGGAATCATCACCTGGGCGGCCGGGCCGACGCCGGAGACGCGTTGCGGCGGGTACACGGCCTTCGTGCCGCTCAGCCGCCACGCAGCATGGGTGAGCGAGGCCGCAGGACGGCTGATCGCGAGCAACAGCCGGCCAGACCCGCTCGGCCAGCTCGAAATGCCCGCGCTGCGCTGAGGCATCGGCGATGGAGCAATCGAGGATGACGCCACCGCGCTGGCGCGGCGGCGCGCGATGCACTACATCGGCGCGATCCTGCGAACCCGCCAGCCGAACCGGCGCCGGGACGCGCCTCATCGGAATACACCTGCCATGTCCGCTTCAGCCACCGACCATCCGCCGCGGATCGACTTCATCGACCTGAAGGCCCAGCGCCGCCGCATTGGCACCGCGATGGATGAGGCGATCCTGAAGGTGGTGCATGGCGGCGCCTATATCCTTGGTCCGGAGGTGAAGCAGTTCGAGCAGGAGCTGGCAGCCTTCTGCGGCGTCAAGCACGTCATCGCCTGCGCCAACGGCACGGATGCGATCGCGTTGTGCCTGATGGCGATGGCCTTGAGGCCCCGCCATGCGGTCATCGTGCCGAGTTTCACCTTCGCGGCGACGGCGGAAGTGGTCGCCTGGCTCGGAGCCACGCCGATCTTCGTCGACATCGACGAGACGACCTACAACATGGATCCGGCAGGGCTCGAGGCCGCCATGGCGACGGCCGTGAAACTTGGCCTGAGCGTGAAGGCGGTGATCGCGGTGGATCTGTTTGGCCAGCCCGCTGACTACGACGCGATCGGCGCATTCTGCGCGGCGCACGGGCTGGCGTTGATTTCCGACACGGCGCAAGGCTTCGGCGCCACCTACAAGGGCCGCACGACCGGTAACATCGGCGATTTCGCCTCGACCAGCTTCTTTCCGGCCAAGCCGCTGGGCTGCTATGGCGACGGCGGGGCGGTCATGACCAATGACGACGCCCACGCGGCGACGATCCGCTCGCTGCACGTTCACGGTCAGGGTGTCGACAAGTACGACAATGTCCGGATTGGCGTGAATTCGCGTCTCGATTCGATCCAGGCAGCCGTCCTGTTGCAGAAGCTGGCGATCTTTCGCGACGAGATCGCGATGCGGCAGGTGGTTGCCGCCCGTTATGAGAACGGTCTTCGCGATGTCGCCACGGTGCCGATCGTGCCGGAGGGACTGGTCTCCACCTGGGCGCAGTATGTCATCCGTGTGCCGGCCCAGCGGCGCGCCAGCGTCATCGCCCACCTCAAGGAGCGCGGCGTGCCCAGCGCGATCTACTACCCCACCCCGCTGCATCAGCAGACAGCGTACCGGCGTTTTCCCGTGGCCGGCAACGGCCTGCCGGTGTGCGAGCGGGTGTGCCACGAGGTGATGGCGCTGCCGATGCACCCCTATCTCGATGAGGAGACGCAAGGCTACATTATCGGGGCGGTGCGCGAGGCGCTCGAGGCGTGATCCGCGCCAGGGTCGGCTGTCTGGACAAAACGGGTGTCCGGGCCCTATAGCGCGAGGCCTCCTGCGGCTTTGCGGAGGCCCTCTGCTCCTGCGGCGCGGGCGTTCCCTGCGAGCCCGCGCGCGTTCCGTCGAGACCAGATCATGCCGAAGAAGCACGTCAAGCCCCTGCGCGTCGCCGTGATCGGGGCCGGATCCATGGGCCGCAACCACGCCCGCATCCTGGGCCAGATGGAACGGGCCGATCTGGTTGCGGTGGTGGATCCCTCGCCCGAAGCGAGGGCTCTGGCGGCAGGCTCGCTCGATTGTCCCGCACTCGAGACGATCGAGGAGGCGCTGGCCATCGGCCTTGATGCGGCGGTCATCGCGGCGCCGACCGTCCATCATCACAAGGCCGCCGCGGCGCTGATCGAGGCCGGCGTGCACCTGCTCGTCGAGAAGCCCATCACGGCGCAGCTTGCCGATGCGCACGACCTGATCGAACGGGCGCAAGCGAAGGGCGTCGTGCTGACGGTCGGCCATGTTGAACGGTTCAACCCGGCGATCCGGACCTTGCACGAGGCGATCGCCGGGGAGGAGATTATCTCGATCGCCATCTCGCGTGTCGGCCCGTTCCCGCCGCGCATCAGCGATGTCGGCATCGTCACCGATCTCGGCGTTCACGATATCGATCTGGTGCGCTGGCTCTCCGGCTCCGAGATCGTCGAGCACCAGTCGCTGCTGACCCGGGCCCGCGGCCAGCACGAGGACATCGCCTTCCTGCAGTTCCGGCTGGCGAACGGGGCGCTGGCGCATATCAACACCAACTGGCTGACGCCCTTCAAGGAGCGGCGGATCAGCGTCTCGACCCCGACGCGTTTCATCGTCTGCGACATGCTGCTGCGCACGGTGAACGAGTATTCCGGCTTCGCCGCAGACATGCACCCGGGCAAGCTCAGCCACGGCAGCTTCGTCAGCCGCAGCCTGAGCGTCCCATTCGTTGAGCCGCTCAGGGCGGAGCTCGACGCCTTCATGGACGCGATCGACGGGCGTGCGCCGGTCGTGGTCACGGGTCATGACGGCGCGCGCAGCCTCGAGGTCGCTCTGGCCTGCCTCGCTGGCTGAGACGCCACGTCAGGGCAGGCGCGTGCGCGCGATCAGGATCAGCGCATAGGCCATCACGATGCCGGCAAGACCGAGATACCAGCCTTGCCACATGCCATGCGACACGCTCAACACGGCCAGCCCTGCGTTGGTGATGGCTGTCAGCATCAGGGCGGCGACACGCTCCTGCCGCGAGATCAGGCGGTATCCTGCCACCAGCACGGCGAGGAACAACAGCACGCCGACGAGGCCGAGATCGAGCCAGAGCTGCATCGGCAACGAATGGGGATGGTTATGGAAGGCGCGCTCACCGCTCTGCGGATCGATGAAGCCGGCGATGCGGGCATATTCGGCCCCATGACCGAACCACGGTCGTTCCCGGATCTGGTCAGCAGTGCCGGCCCAGATGTTCAGCCGCGCGGCGAAGGTTCCGGGCTGGAAGGTCCACAGCGCGCTGCCCCTGGCCGCCGTGTGCAGCGCCGGCATCATCCAGGGCAGGGCCAGCGTCAGCGTGGCGAACGCGGCGACGGACAACCAGATCGTGAGCGTTCCGAAGGCAAGCCAGATCATGCCCGTAGCGATCAAGACGACGAAGGCGAGTTGTGCCGAGGCGCTTTCGGAAGCGAAGACCGCTGTCGCACCGGCGCCGACAACGAGCGCCGCCAGAACCCATCGCTGCCAGCCTGACCAGGACCCCTGCACCAGGGCGAACAACGCAAGCGGCGTGACCAGAGCAGCCATCACGGCGGCGCGGTTGTAATGCCAGATCATGCCGAGGCGACGCCCCCCCAGCGGAACCAGATCGACCACGTGATTGACCACGAGCGCGATCGCGAATGCGAAAACGACATGGGTGAGGACGAAGAAACCCCATCGCCAGGGCCTGACATCCGCAAGGCGTGGCGCCAGCGCCACTGCGCCCGCCACTGCCGCCACCGTCAGCATCGCGAGACCAACCGCCACCAGGCCGGTCTCGGTCTGCGGGCTGATCGCACTGCGTGTTGCCGCCCAGGCGAAGAACAGCGCCAGCGCGATGAAAAGGGGCCTGTCGAGCCGTTCCATTTCGACGGCAAGTCCAAGCGGCCCGCCGTAGCCCGGACGCAGCGCCAGCGCCAGCGCCAGCACCGCCGGCATCCAGGCGAGGCCCTGCGGGCCGATGATCGAGGCTCCCAGCGCCACCGGCAGCAGGGCCGAGACAGCGCTGCCCCAGGCCACCAGTCCGGATGAAGACGGGAGCTGTGCGGGCGATATGCGTTTGCGGTTCAAGGGCGGCCGGTGTCCTGGCATGACGCGCGCATGGTTCTCGAAGCGACGAAACGCTACCCGTAATCGGTTTCCAATCCATGCAGACATCTGCTGCGCAGAATGGCGTGACGGCTCCACCCTCGCGGCGCGCCCATATGCGCCACATTAACGATGTCCGCCTAGACCGAAATGCGGTAGCAGTAGACTGACGAAACCGAAGCGCGCGGGCTTGTCCGAGCGGCCGGTTCGTTTGCGCTGAGCCGACAGCCCGTTCGCCGCCTCCGGAGCATGCCCATGCGCCCCATCTCTGCCGCCCGCAATCGCGTCAGCGACGTGTTCAGGCAGATGCGTCCGGACTTCCTGCAGGTCGGCGTCTTCTCTGCGCTGATCAACCTGCTGATGCTGACCGGCTCGATCTACATGCTGCAGGTCTATGATCGGGTGTTGTCCAGCCGATCGGTGCCGACGCTTCTGGCGATCTCGCTGCTTGCGCTTCTGGCTTATGGCCTCCAGGGCATTCTCGACAGCGTGCGCGCCAGGATGCTGTCGCGCATCGGGGCGCGCTTCGACGCCCTGCTGGCGAGCGACGTGGCCCGCGCCATCGTCGCGTTTCCGCTGCGCGGGGCCCCGGCGGGCCAGGTCATGCAGCCGGCGCGCGACCTGGATTCGGTGCGCAGCTTTCTGGGCAGCACGGGACCGACAGCGCTGCTCGACATGCCGTTCCTGCCGCTGTTCATCATCGCCGTCTACTGGCTCCATCCATGGCTCGGCTATCTGGCCATCGGTGGAGCGCTGATCATCGTTGCGCTGACACTGATCACCGAGCAGCGCAGCAAGGAGCCCGCAGGCGCCTACGCCCGCAGCGCCGTCCAGCGCCACGTGCTGGGCGAGGCAGGCCGGCGCAGCGCCGATGCGATCGCTGCGCTCGGCATGCGCAGCGCCTTCATCAGGCGCTATCTCGAAAGCCACGGCCAGCATGTCCGCGACGGCCTCTCGCTGAGCGACAGCGCAGCGGGGCTTGGCGCCTTTGCCCGCGTGGTGCGCTTCGTGCTGCAGTCGGCCGTGCTGGGCCTCGGCGCCTATCTTGCCGTGAAGGGGGAGGTCAGTCCCGGCGTGATGATCGCGGCCTCGATCCTGACGAGCCGCGCGCTGGCGCCGATCGAGGTGGCCGTCGCCAACTGGAAAAGCTTCGTCGCCGCCCGCCAGGGCTACGATCGGCTGAAACAGATCATGCCGACCCTCGAGGAGCCGGAGCGGCTGACGGCCCTGCCGCCGCCACGCAAGACACTCGAAGCCCAGGATCTCACCGTCCTACCGCCGGGAACGCAGCGGCCGGTGGTCGTCGGTGCGTCGTTCAGGCTCTCGGCGGGGGATGTGGTCGGCATTATCGGGCCATCCGGTTCGGGCAAGTCATCGCTGGCACGGGCGCTGGTCGGCGTCTGGGCCCCGGCGCGCGGCGCGGTGCGCCTGGATGGTGCCTTGCTGACGCAATGGGAGCCCGACGCCCTCGGCCGCTGCATCGGCTACCTGCCGCAGGATGTCGAGCTGTTCGACGGTACGATATCGGAGAACATCGCAAGGCTCGACCCGGAGCCGGATTCCGATGCCGTGCTGAGGGCCGCACGCTCGGCTCGGGCGCATGATCTCATCGTCAGCCTGCCGCAGGGCTACGAGACCCGCATTGGCGAAGGCGGTGCGGCGCTGTCCGGCGGGCAGCGTCAGCGCATCGCCTTGGCACGAGCCTTCTACGGTGATCCATTCCTGATCGTGCTGGACGAGCCCAACGCCAATCTCGACGCGGAAGGCGACGAGGCGCTGACGGCGGCGATCCGCGAGGCGAAGGGCCGCGGCGCCATCGTGGTTGTTGTAACGCATCGGCCCTCCGGCCTTGCGGCGGCCAATCTTGTCATCGCCATGCAGGCGGGCAAGGTGCAGGCTTTCGGCCCGCGTGACGAGGTTCTGAAAGCCGTGCTGCGCCAGGGCGCCGCGGCGCCGCCGCGGCCGCCGGGTGGCGCGGCGCAGGGCGAAGTGCGGGGTGCGCCTCAACAGCCTTCCGCCCAACCGATGGGCGGGCAGAAGGCACTGGTCGCGCCGGTCGCAGCCAAGACCGAGGACAATCCGTGATGAACGTGATCGTGAAGGACGTTCCGCCTGAGCGCGGCTCCGGCAAGGCGCAGCCCATCGCCACCGCCCAAGGCGCGCCCGTGCCGCCGGCGACCGCCGCCGCAACGGCCGGACGCAGCCGAAAGGCCTTGGGCGGATCGCCCGAGGAGGTCGAACACGGCTACGCCCGCGAGCAGGGACGGGCAGCCCGGCGCGGCGTGCTGGCGGTGGCACTGTTCATGGGTTCGGTCGGCGTCTGGGCGACGACCAGCGAGATCTCCGGCGCCGTGATCGCCCCGGCACAGTTCGTAGCCGAGAGCAACCTGAAGAAGGTGCAACATCAGACAGGCGGCGTTGTCAGCGCGCTGTTCGTGCGCGAGGGCGACAGGGTCGAGGAGAACGCCCTGCTGATCCGGCTCGACGACACGCTGAACAGGGCCAATCTCGGCATCATCACCGGCCAGCTCGACGAATTCATGGCTCGCATGGCGCGCCTCACCGCCGAGCGCGACGGGTTGCCCGAGGTCCGTTTTCCGGAAGAGTTGACCGCGCGCGCGGCCGAGCCGCGGATCGCGTCGCTGATGGCGTCGGAGGCGCAGCTGTTCGCGGGGCGGCGCTCCGCCCGCGACGGCATCCGTGCGCAGCTCGAAAAGCGGATCACGCAGCTGCGCTCCGAAATCGAGGGGCTGACGATCCAGCGCCGGGCGAAGATCCGCGAGGCGGAGCTGATCCAGCGCGAGCTTGTCGGCGTGCGCCGGCTGTTCGAGCAGAACCTTGTGCAGATGACGCGGCTGTCGCAGCTCGAGCGGGAGGCGACGTCGCTGGAAGGTCAGGTCGGGCAGTTGACCTCCGGTATTGCGCAGGCCGAGGGCAAGATCGCAGAGACCGGGTTGCAGATCCTGCAGCTCACCGAGGATCTCCGCGCCGAGGTGATGCGCGAGCTGCGCGAAAGTCAGGCGCGCGTGTCCGAATTGCAGGAGCGCAAGCTCGCTGCCGAGGACCAGCTGCGCCGGGTCGACATCCGGGCCCCGGCGGCCGGCTTCGTCCACCAGCTTGCGGTCCACACAGTGGGCGGCGTGATCACGCCAGCCGAGCCGGCCATGCTCATCGTGCCGACCGAGGAAAACCTTTATCTGGAGGCCCGGATCGCGCCCCAGGATATCGACCAGGTCAAGGTGGGGCAGCGGGCCAGCGTGCGGCTGCACGCCTTCAACCAGCGGACCACACCCGAATTCGCCGCGACCGTCACGCGTGTCAGTGCCGACGTGGTGCGCGAGCCGCAGACAGGTCTGACGTTCTACACGGCGCGGCTCAAGATCGAGCCGGCCGAACTCGCCAAGGCCGGGGAGCTGCGCATCGTGCCGGGCATGCAGGCGGATGCCTTCGTCGAGACGACGCGGCGCACGCCCTGGGCCTACCTGATGAAGCCGGTCAGCGATCAGTTCGCCCGGGCCTTGCGGGAGCGCTGAGCGGATCCAGGGGGCCGCGGCCGCGGGAGAGGTGAATGCACAGCGCAAGACTGAGCGCGTAGGCTCCCGCCACGCCTGCCGCCTGCGTGAGCCAGCCCTGCGACGCGATGGCCAGCGACAGTGCGATCAGCACACCATTCAGGCCGATCAGCCGGAAGCAGACCTGGTCGGCGGTCAGGCCACGCTGGATCGCACGCTGGTAGGCATGGCTGCGATGCGCCTGCATCACCGGCTCCCCGGCAAGCGCGCGGCGAAGCAGCGTCAGCGTGGCATCGGTGACATGATACGCGGGAAGGATCGCAGCCGCCGCGGGCTGACCCGACGCGGCCAGCGCCAGCAGCAGGGCGCCCGTCAGGAACCCGAGCGGCACCGAACCGACATCGCCGAGGAAGACCCGCGCCGGGCGCCAATTGAGCGCGAGAAAGCCGAGCCCTGCACCCGCCAGCGCAAGCCCGGCCGCGACCAGCGGAAGGTCGCCGGGCGCGCTCGCCAGTGTTGCGACCAGCGCCACGCCGACGCCGACCGACGCCGTCTCGACGCCCGTGATGCCGTCGATGCCATCCATGAAGTTGTAGAGGTTGACGAACCAGATCCACAGAAAGGACAGGCCGGCGAAGGCTGCGGCGGTTGGCAGCCAGCCCGGCCACCAGATCGGCCAGCCGGCCAGGACAAGGCCAAGCGAAGGCAGGATCGCCGCCAGCTGGACCGCAAGCCTGGTCCAAGCACCGAGCCCCTTTCGATCGTCGATGAGCCCCGCCACCGCAAGGGCCGTGGCGGCGAGAGCGATCCCTGCCAGCACGGGATCGGCCCGCAAGACAGCCGCCGCCAAGAGCAGCATCAGCAAAACCCCCACGGGCGCGAGGCCACCTGCGCGCGGTGTCGGTTCGCGATGGCTGGAGCGGGCATTCGGCATGTCGACGAAGCCCCAGCCTGCAAGACGCGGCGTCAGGAACGCTGTCAGCGCTGCAACCGTCGCCGCAACCGCGAGACCCAGGACGAGGCTTGCCGCGACGGTCATTCGCCCGAGGCCCTGCCCACGCCGTCAGGGCTTGCGCTTGCGCAGTCCGCGCGCGACGTCGAGCGAGATCGGCCCCTTGGCGGGGGCGCCCGGGAGATCGGAGGCTGGTGGCGCAGCGGAAGCGGTTTGTGGCGGCGGCATGACCCGCTCGGCCGGCAGCGGCGCGATGGCGCGATGGTCCGCGGTCAGTTCCGGTACGACCTCCCTCAGCCCGGCCATCAGGGCTGGGAGATCGCGGCTGTCGATGGCAGCGCGGATGCGCTCGCAGGCGGCGAGCAGCACGCCCGGGTCGGTCTGGCGCGGTTCGGCCATGTCGAGCCATGCCTCGGAGGTCGGCTCGATCCGCTCGGCGGGCGAAAGCCGTTCCTCATAGAGCTTCTCCCCGGGCCGGAGGCCGGTGAAGTGAATCTCGATGTCGATGCCGGGACGCAGGCCGGCGAGCTGGATCATGCGCGTCGCCAGGTCGACGATGCGGATCTGCGTGCCCATGTTCAGCACCATGATCTTGCCGCGCTCATCAGGCGCATCCAGCCCGCGCGCCGAGGCCGCCAGCACGAGGCGAACCGCCTCGCTCATGGTCATGAAATAGCGCTGCATCTCCGGGTGGCTGACCGTTACCGGTCCGCCCTCGGCGATCTGCTTCTGGAAGAGCGGCACGACCGAGCCGGCAGAGCCGAGCACATTCCCGAATCGGACGGTCATGAAGCGGGTGACGCAGCCGGGCCGGCGGTCCAGCATGGTGCAATAGGCCTCGGCGAAGCGCTTGGTCGCGCCCATCACATTGGTCGGGTTGACGGCCTTGTCGGTCGAGATCATGACAAAGGCACGCGCCCCGGCCGCTACGGCCGCATCGGCGACGTGGATGGTGCCCAGCACATTGGTGTGGGCGCCCTCGAGCGGGGCGCGCTCGACGATCGGCACATGCTTCAGCGCCGCCGCGTGGAACACGAAATCCGGGCGCTCGATCGCGAACAGGTTCGCAATACCGATGCGATCTCTAACATCCCCGATCAGCGGAACGATATCCGCATCCGGGGCTGCGCGGCGAGCCAGCATCTCGACCTGATAGAGGTTGAACTCGCACTGGTCGACAATCACGAGGCGGCGCGGCCGACACATGAGGGCCTGGCGCACAAGTTCCGAGCCGATCGAGCCGCCGCCGCCGGTGACGAGGATGGTCTGGCCGCGCAGCATGGCCGCCACGGGCGCCAGATCGATCGGCGCCTGCGGCCGGCCGAGCAGGTCCTCGATGCGGATCTGCCGCGGCTTCAGCGCCAGCGACGACGCGCCGTCCTCGAGGCTGCCGGCATGGGGAAGGCGGAACACGGGCAATGACAGCTCCGCGCCCATCTCGACGATCCGCGCCATCGTCGCGCCATCGGTCTTGGAGGGTGCCACGACGATCCGTCCGGGTGCTGCACCGCTCAGGCGCAGCGCGTTGACCAGACGTGGCAGATCATCGAGCGTGCCCAGCACCCGTGTTCCATGCAGCTTGCGCCCCACATGGCGACCGCTCGGATCGACGATGCCCACCGCATGGTAGGGCGAAGCCTTCTGCCGACCGATATCGTTGAGGAACGAGCTTGCCTCGTCGCTGTAGCCGACGATCAGGACCGGTTCGCCGTGGCCGGCGCGTCCGAAGCGTCGCTGTATGTAGCGATCCTTGAGGACACGGTAGAGCAGGCGCGGGCCCGCCATCAGCATGATTTGCGTCCCGACGACGAGGATCGGCGCGGAGCGCGGGATCATGGTGAGACGGTCAACGGCGAAGCTCGCCAGCACTGCAAGAAACACCGACATCACCGCAACCTGGATGATGCCGACAAGATCGTCGATCGAGGCGTAGCGCCACGAGCCCTGGTTCAGCCCCACCACGATCGATGTGAGAGCGACCGAAACGACGAAGACCGCATGAAAGACAATATAGGCGGTGTTCGGTTCCGGCATTTCGCCAAGCCGAAGGAACATGGCCAGCGGCACCGCTGCAATCGCGCAGGCGATGTCATGCAGGCTGCCGAGCAGTCGCACCGTCCTGGCTCGAGCATGGCTGATCGTCCACTGCATCGCTGCCCCGCCCCTCCATGGCCCGACATGGCATCGGGCACGCACAACCCGTGCCACGTTTCCGTCGGGCTGTCCGCGAACGCGGGCTCGACACTAACGCCTCGCCAGGACCGGACCAAGCAGCATTTGGTCGGCGACAGCCCTCAGCCGATGAGCGCCATGATCTCCCTGCGCGCATCGGCGGCGAGGTCGGGGCGCGACAGGGCATAGGCCACGGTGGCCTGCAGATAGCCGATCTTCGAGCCGCAATCATAGGTCCGGCCATCGTAGGCGAGGGCGTAGAACCGCTGCGCCGCGGCGAGCTTGACCATGCCGTCCGTGAGCTGGATCTCACCGCCGGCGCCGCGATCGATCGTCTCGAGGATGGAGAAGATTTCGGGCTGCAGGATGTAGCGGCCGGTGACGTAATAATTGGAGGGTGCCGTGCCCTGCGGCGGTTTCTCGACCATGCTGGTGATCGCAAAACCCTGTGCAGACACCTGCTCGCCGACACCGACGATGCCATACTGATGGGTCATCGCAGGGTCGCATTGCTCGACAGCGATCACGTTGCCGCCGGTCGCGTTGTAAAGATCGACGCACTGCTTCATGCAGCCGCTGCGGCCGAGCGTCATCATGTCGGGCAGCAGCACGGCGAACGGCTCGTCGCCGACGATCTGGCGGGCACACCAGACCGCATGGCCAAGCCCGAGAGGCTCCTGCTGCCGGGTAAAGGATGTGGCGCCGGCGGCCGGACGATCGCGGCGCAGCTCCTCCAGCGCGGCGGTCTTGCCGCGCCGCTGCAGCGTGTCCTCCAGTTCGTAGGCCATGTCGAAATGATCCTCAATCACCTGTTTGTTGCGGCCGGTGACGAAGACGAAATGTTCGATCCCCGCCTCGCGCGCCTCTTCGACCACGATCTGCAGGAGCGGCTTGTCGACGAGCGTCAGCATCTCCTTCGGGATCGATTTGGTGGCGGGAAGAACGCGGGTGCCGAGGCCGGCGACGGGGAGCACGGCCTTGCGGATCGGCTTCGGCATGGAAAATCTTCTCCAAGAACTGGCCCGGTTTCGACCAACCGAGGGCTGGAACACGCCAGTTGTTGCCGGATCGTGATTAACATTGCTTGAACGGCTTTATGCTATGCGCCGTGTCCTGCCGCCGACAGATGGCGCGGCCGAGCTTGGGAGACTGCTTGATGACCATTCTTGTCACCGGCGGCGCCGGTTACATCGGCAGCCACATGGTGCTGGCCCTGCGCGACCGTGGCGAATCCGTGGTGGTGATCGACAACCTCAGCACCGGCCACCACTGGGCTGTGCCGGCGGATGTCCCGCTGTTCGTAGGGGATGTCGGCGATGCGGGTCTGACCAGCGCTGTGATCGGCGCGCACGCTGTCAAGTCGATCATCCATTTTGCGGCGTCGATCGTTGTGCCTGACTCGGTCGCGGACCCGCTGGGCTATTATCACAACAACACGGTGAAGACGCGGGCGCTGATCGAGGCCGCGGTGAAGGGCGGGGTGAAGCAGTTCGTGTTCTCGTCGACCGCGGCGGTCTATGGCACGCCGCGCACGCTGCCGGTGCCAGAAGATGCCCCGCTTGCGCCGGAATCGCCCTACGGCATGTCGAAGCTGATGTCGGAGACGATGCTGCGTCACGCCGCCGAGGCCCATGGCCTCGGCTACGCCATCCTGCGCTATTTCAATGTCGCCGGCGCTGATCCGCAGGGGCGGGCAGGCCAGTCCTCCCGCAACGCGACGCATCTCATCAAGGTCGCCGTCGAGGCCGCGCTCGGCAAGCGCGCCGGCATGAGCGTGTTCGGCGACGACTATCCGACCAACGACGGCACCTGCGTGCGCGACTACATTCACGTCAGCGATCTGACGCAGGCCCATGTCATCGCGTTGGATCATCTGCGCGGCGGCGGCGATAGCGGCGTGTTCAACTGCGGCTATGGACGCGGCTATTCGGTTCGGCAGGTGATCGACACTGTGCGCGAAGTCTCGGGCGCACCGGTGCCCGTGACCAACGCCCCGCGCCGGCCGGGCGACCCGGCCTCGATCGTTGCAGACAACACACGGATCACCACGATGCTCGGCTGGAGGCCGCAGCGCGACGATCTGAAGGACATCGTGGCGGACGCGCTGGCGTGGGAGCGCAGCTTGAGCCGACACAACGCTCCCTGAGCGGGGTCGATCAGCGGCGGCCGCGCACCAGCGACCAGCTGGCGGCAACAAGTGCCGTGGCAAGGGCCACCTTGACGACCGACCCGAGCAGGAACGGCTCGACGCCACGGGTGAAGGCATTGCGCAGGCCGACCCCGGTCGCGCCGCCGGCCAGCTGGGCGAACCAGGCCAGCCAGGCCATGCCGAGCGCCAGGATGACCGCATGCGCCAGCGTCATGCCGAAAGCGACGCGCACGAGCGAACTGCCGCCGCGGGCGAAATGCCCCGCGATCCAGGCTGCCGGGATGAAGGACACCAGAAACCCGCCGGTCGCGCCGAGAAAATAGGCAGGCCCGCCGACATTGGGCAGCGCAAACACCGGCAGGCCAGCAAGGCCCTGCGCCAGATACAGAGCCACCGACGCGACGCCCAGCACGGGGCCGAGCGCCGCGCCGAGGAACAGGACCACGAAGCTCTGCATCGTCATCGGCACAGGCCACATCGGCACCTGCACCTTCGCCGACAGGATGAGCAGCAGCGAGCCGGCGACCACCAGCACCGCGTTGCGCACGAACAGGGCAGCTTGAGCCGTGGGGCGCGGCAGAACGGCGTCGAGCAGGGTATGGCGGGCGGCGATCTCGGCCATGGCGGCGCTCCGGATTTCTGGCTGACAGACGCATTGTCCGTCGCGGTGGAACTTGCTGGTGACAGCGGTGTATACGGGCACGGGCGCTGGCCCACAAGCGGCGCACCGTGCGCTCCAACGGTTGTCGGGATGGGTTTCATGCAGCGTGTCGACAGGGGTCTGCGACTGTTCGCGTGTCAGGACGACGTCAGCCTCGGGACGGATGGCCATGTCTGAGGGTGGGGCGCCGTCGTCCGAACCGGGCGCAATCCAGTCCGAGCCGCTTGCCCTCGATCGAAGCCTCGATGCCGCCCCGGGGGAGTCGGTGTCGCTTTCGCCGCGCGTGCGGCGGCTGATCGCGCCCAATCCCGGCCCCTTCACCTTCACGGGCACCTGCACCTATCTGATCGGGCAGGACACCCTTGCCGTGCTCGACCCCGGGCCGGACGACGATGTTCACCTGGCCGCGCTGCTGGCCGCGATCGGCGGGCGTCCGGTCAGCCATATCGTGGTGACGCATACCCATCGCGATCACTCGCCGGCTGCGCGACGTCTGCAGGCGCTGACGGGGGCCAGCATCGTGGGGGCTGCCCCGCATCGGCCGGCGAGGGCGCTTGCTGTCGGCGAGATCAACCCGCTCGATGCTTCGGCAGACATGCTGCACGCCCCGGACCAGGAACTCGCCGACGGGGACCGGATCGAGGGCGATGGCTGGAC
Source organism: uncultured Allobosea sp. (assembly GCA_964508635.1). Taxonomy (GTDB): domain Bacteria; phylum Pseudomonadota; class Alphaproteobacteria; order Rhizobiales; family Beijerinckiaceae; genus Allobosea. The sequence continues at coordinate 18,624 of CAZDUL010000069.1, forward strand.
GCTGTCGGCCGTCGCGACCCCAGGCCACACGGCGAATCATCTGTGCTTCGCACTGATGGAAGAGGACGCTCTGTTCAGCGGGGATCACGTCATGGCGTGGTCGACCAGCATCGTGGCCCCGCCGGACGGTGCGATGTCGGCCTACATGGCCTCCCTTGCTGAGCTGTTGCGGCGGGATGCGGGCGTATATTGGCCCGGCCATGGCGGCCCGGTGAGACAGCCGCACCGCTTCGTGCGCGGGCTCATGGCGCATCGCCATCAGCGCGAGGCGGCGATCCTGCGGCGACTGGCTGCAGGCGACCGTCTGATCGGGGAGATCACGCCGCGCATCTACGAGGGGCTGGACCCGCGGCTGATGGGGGCTGCGGCCCTGTCGGTGTTCGCGCATCTCGAACACCTGATCGAGCGCGGCGAAGCGGTGTGTCTGGACGCCGCCCCGATGCTGGGTTCCGCCTTCGCTCCGGCCTGAATGGGTCCGTCGGCCCGTCCCGAAACGTTCTCACCGCTCGGCGAGCATGCTGTCGACTTCAGCCAGATAGGCCGCGATCCTGGCTGCGTTGGTCCCGAGGTCATGGCGTCCGATGCGCGAAGCGGAGCGCAGGTCGATGCGCGCACCGTTGACGCGGGCCCGAATCCGGATGGTGACATCGTCCTGGAAGCGCAGGATAGGCGTTGTCGCGATTGCCTCGATGCGCCCGACTCCGGCGCGCGCGCCCGGCGGGATCGCCTCGACGATGCGCCAGCCAAGCGCATTCGCCGCTTTCAGCGCCAGATCGAAGGCCTCCAGCGGCGGCAGGTCCGTGATGATGGGCGTCAGGCCCGCATAGGCCTCGCGTTGCGCCTTGCGCTGTTCCAGCGGCGGTTCCGGCGGCACATGTCCGCCCCGGGCGTCGAGCGCGAGGCGCGAACGGGAAAAGGCAGGGGGATTGTCGATATCGGTCGTGATGTCGTTCAGGGCCGGCAGCGTGACGACCTTCACCGCCACCCAGGTCGGCCCGGCCAGAAGCGCCAGCGCGACGGCCGCAGCGAACAGCGCGCGCCAGGAGCCGCGCAATCCCCTGTTCCAGATCGCAACCGCGGCGACGGTCGCTGCCAACAGCGCCAATGCCGCCAGCACGAAGCCCGAGGCGAGCGCGGCAAGACCCGGCAGACCTTGCTGTCCGCCGCGCACCAGACTGATGCCGTAGAGCGCCACCACGGTCGCAAACAGCGCCAGCCTGACAGCCCAGACGGCCCAGGCGGATACCGGTTGTTCGAGAACGAGGCGCCTCACGGATCATCCTTCATCGGGCAGCAACACACGCAGGGCGCGCGCCGTCGGGAACCGCTGGAATTGCGCTGGCACTAACCGTGCATTATCCCCAACGAGAGCAGATTTCCAACTCCGTGCAAGCGGTCCAGCCCCGCCTTTCGCTGCGGGTTGCGAGACACGACTTGCGAAGGACGCCTGACGGATGCCCGAGAGCATTGCCCGAGCCCCGACGCCATTGTCCGAGGATGTCGATGCGATGCGGCTGTGGTTCCGCTTCCTGCGGCTCCACCAGAGGCTGTCGCTCGCCATGACGGCGCGTCTGAAGCGGATCGGCCTGTCCGTGCCGCAATTCGACCTGTTGTCGACGCTGAGCGAACGTGAGGGCATCACCCAGACTGAACTCGCCGAACGCCTTTACGTGACGAAGGGCAATGTCTCGGGTCTCGTCGACCGGATGGTCACCATGGGGCTGATCGAGCGGCGCGAAACGGTCGGCGACAGGCGTTCCTATGCGCTGTTCCTCACGCCGCAGGGCAAGGCGATGGCGGCGTTGGGGCTCGAGACGCAGGAAGGTTACGTGCGCGATACGCTTGGCGCGCTGCCGGAAAGCGATCTCGCCCATCTCGAGCGGATCATGCTGGCCTGGCGCGACAAGGCGCGTGCGCTCGCGCCATGACCTTCGTGCGATGAAGCGGGTCCGGTTTGCTAGCGCAGCCTTTCCCTGATGCGTCGCGCCAGCCCGTCGCGAACGTTGCGGTAGGCTTGCATCACCTGTTCGCGGGACCCTTGCGTCAGCGTCGGGTCGGGGGTCGGCCAGTATTCGACCTCCGCCGCCAGGGTGCGCGTCAGGTCGAGAGCGCGGTGATGGGCCTCCGGCGAGAGCGTCACGATCAGGTCGAAATTCAACCCTTCCCATTCCTCCAGCTCCTCGACCGTTCGGGAGCGGTGGCGTCTCTGGTCGATGCCGATCTCGTCGAGCACCGCGAGCATGAACGGGTCGGGCTCGCCCTTCTTCACCCCGGCAGACTGCACGTAGAGCGATTTGCCGAAGAAGTGCTTGGCCAGCCCCTCGGCCATGGGCGAGCGGACGGCGTTGAGCGCGCACATGAACAGAACGCTCTGCGGGCGGCGCGTGAGGCGCTGGCCATCCGGGCGATCATCCGGCTGCGCGGCCGCCATGGGCAGCGTCAGCCTTTCCAGTGCAAGGCAAAGATCAGGGTAAACAGGCGGCGCGCGGTGTCGAGATCGACCTTCACCTTGCCCTCCAGCCGCTCCATCAGGATCTCGGCAGCCTCATTGTGGAGGCCGCGCCGACCCATGTCGATGGCCTCGATCTGGGCCGTGCTTGCGGTGCGAATCGCCTCGTAGTAGCTCTCGCAGATCAGTTCGTAGTCCTTGATGACACGGCGGAACGGCGTCAGCGACAGGAGATGGACCATCACCGGCTGGTCCGTCTCGTTGCGGATGTCGAGCGCCAGCTTGCGCTCGACCAGGCTGATCGAAAGCTTGTAGGGGCCGCCGCTGCGGCCAGGCAGCGCGAAGCTGTTCATCTCGATCAGGTCGTAGATCGCGATGGCGCGCTCGTGCTCCTGATCTGGCGTGCCGCGGCCCAGCGAAGCTTCGTCGAGCGTCACCTGGATCAGGCGGTCTGTGGAGGAGGGCGCGCTCATCGGGCAACCTTGGCGGGAAGGCGATCTCGGCGGGACCGGATGTTCCTGGTCGAAGGCGCGAGTCAGTTGAGCCTGATCGTCACGGATCGCGCATGCGCCTGCAAGCTCTCCGCACGACCAAGCGCCACCGCGGCTTGCGACAGTGCGCGCAGGGCGTCGGGCCCGCATTTCAGCAGCGTGGTGCGCTTCATGAAGTCGAGCACGCCCAGACCGGACGAGAAGCGCGCGGAACGGGCGGTGGGCAGCACGTGGTTCGGCCCCCCGACATAGTCCCCGATCGCTTCGGGCGTATGATGCCCGAGGAAGATCGCTCCGGCATGGCGGATTCGCGCCGCAAGCGGCTCGGGGTCCGCCACTGCGAGCTCGAGATGCTCGGCAGCGAGACGGTCGATCAGGGGCACGGCCGAGGACAGGTCCTCGACCAGGATGATGGCGCCGAACCCGTCCCAGCTGGCCCTTGCGATCGCTTCGCGCGGGAGGGTGCGCAGCTGGCTTTCCACGGCCTTTTCGACCTCGGCCGCCAGATCTGCATCGTCCGTCAGCAGGATCGATTGCGCCACCGCGTCATGTTCCGCCTGCGCCAGCAGATCGGCCGCGACCCAATCCGGGTTGGCGGTGCCGTCGGCCACGACCAGCACCTCGGAAGGCCCGGCGATCATGTCGATGCCGACGACGCCGAAGACGCGCCTCTTGGCCGCCGCGACATAGGCATTGCCCGGTCCGACGATCTTCGCCACCGGCGCGATGGTGTCGGTGCCGAACGCCAGCGCCGCCACCGCCTGAGCGCCGCCGATCCGGTACACCTCGTCGACGCCGGCGATGCGCGCTGCGGCCAGCACCAGCGGATTGACCTCCCCGCGCGGCGTCGGCGCAACCATCACCAGCCGGTCGCAGCCGGCGACCTTCGCCGGGATCGCATTCATCAGCACGGAGGAGGGGTAGCTGGCGGTGCCGCCGGGCACGTAGAGGCCCACCGCCTCGATCGCGGTCCACCGCCAGCCAGTCTCCACGCCGAGCGCATCGGTCTCGCGGCTGTCGGCCGGCCGCTGGCGTTCATGGAACGCCTCGATGCGGGTCTTGGCGAAACGCAGCGCCGCCAGCGCGTCAGGATCGCATGCTGCCATCGCCGCGTCGATCTCGGCCTCGGAGATCCGCAATGTTTGCGGCGTCAGGTCGAGACCGTCGAAGCGCCTGCTGAAGGCAATCACCGCCGCGTCCCCCTCGCGCCGAACGCGGGCGACGATCTCGGCCGCGACCTGATCCACCTCTTCGGAGACCTCCCGCTTCATGGCGAGCAGCGCGGCGAAGGCGGCCTCGAAATCCGGGTCGCGGGCGTTCAGGCGGATCGGCATGGCTCTTTCCGGATGGCGCGCGCGTGGTTGACGCGACGGGTTCGGGCAGCCCGTCACGGATGTTCGGGCTTGTGAGCCGTTTCCCACATTCCGCCCAGGTCTTTCAACTGCGCCTCGATGCATTCCACCGTCAGCCGGAAGGTTGCACCGCCGGAAAAGGCGAGCGTCACCTGCCCCGCAGGCTCATCTGTAGGCTCGAAGGTGATGCCGAGCAGGTTGAGAACGGTATCGGGCCGGCCCTTGTCGACGCCGCGCGCCTGCACGGCCATGACGCGCGACAGCTGGAAGCCCGCGAGACGGCGGCGTTTCACGCCGTGCTCGGCGCCCTCCCAGTCGAACCGGCGAGCAACCAGCGCGAAGCGCTGTTCGGCCGGCCGCCAGAAAATGTCGCCGACACGCACCACCGCATCCTGCAAATGGGCGGAGAGGACGGTGAGGTCCTCGGGATCGAGCGCGAGAAGTTTGAGGGGAACCGGGTCGGCCATGACGCGGATGTGGGTTGGCCCCGGTGGGCTGTCAACACGGCGGATCGACGGCACGATCCGCCGGCCTTGCCACAGGGCGGCGCTTCTGTCATAAGCCCGCCTCCCGTTGAACCGCCCGGCTTGTCAGGGCTGCCGTGGCGGTTCGTGTTTGGCTTCGCCAAGACCAAGAGGCCCCGCAAGGGGCTCATCAAGGAGCTGAAAATGCCCAAGCTTAAGACCCATTCGGGTGCCAAGAAACGCTTCAAGATCACGGCCACCGGCAAGGTGAAATACGCCCAGTCCGGCAAGCGCCACGGCATGATCAAGCGCACGACGAAGCAGATCCGCGATCATCGCGGCACCAAGGTCCTGTTCAAGACCGATGGTGACAACATCATCAAGTATCGTCTGCCGAACGGCTGAGCCGCCAGACGGCCGTCCGCGTTCATCGCCAGTTCCTGAAGGAGTTTCACCATGGCCCGCGTCAAACGTGGCGTCACCTCGCACGCCAAGCACAAGAAGACCCTGAAGGCCGCCAAGGGTTTCTACGGCCGCCGCAAGAACACCATCCGCACGGCGAAGGCCGCCGTGGACCGCGCGATGCAATATGCGACGCGCGACCGCAAGAACAAGAAGCGCAATTTCCGCGCGCTCTGGATCCAGCGCCTAAACGCCGCCGTGCGCGAGCATGGCCTGACCTATTCGCGCTTCATCGGCGCACTGCACAATGCGGGCATCGAGATGGACCGCAAGGCGCTGGCCGATATCGCGATGAACGAGCCGGCGGCCTTCGCTGCCGTGGTGGAGAAGGTCAGGGCGCACCTGCCAGCAGCCGCCTGAAGCCGAAGGCGCCGTCCTCGTCGGGACAAGAGCGGCGGGCCCCGGTGGCCCGCCGTTGTCGTTGCGGGGCCGCTTCGGCCCGGGCTGTCTTGATTTCGTTGCAGCCGGACCGCACAACCCGCTGGTCACGGGAGCGCGGTCGTCCGTTGCCGCGCCGCAACGGAAGGAGTCCTGCCATGGAAGACCTCGTCAACCGCATCAGCGCTGCCGCCGGCATCGATCCCGGCCTCGCCACCAAGGCGATCGGCATGATCCTCAATTTCTTGCAGAAGGAAGGCCCGGCGGCCGAGGTCGGCCAGCTGATCGCGGCGCTACCGGGCGCAGAGGCCGCCATGACCGGCGCCGCGGGCGGCGGCGGACTGATGGGCGGGCTCGCTTCGATGATGCCGGGCGGCGGCGGCGTGATGGGACTGGGCGCGCAACTGATGGGCGCAGGCCTCACCATGGGCCAGGTCAACACGGTGGCGAAAGAGATGTTCGCCTATGGCCGCGAGAACGCCGGCGAAGACGCCATGGGCGCCATCGTGGGCGCAATCCCGGGTCTGGCGCAGTTCGTCTGAAAGCAGGCGGCTTGCGCATCCCGCCATGGACCGGCGGCGGGCGGGCGCTTATGGTCCCGCCCATGTCGCAACCGCAATCACCATCCGATGTCCACTCCGCCGCGCAGGCTTTGCCGCGCAGCGACGGGGCCCCGAAGCCCGGCGACCATGTTTTCCTGGTCGACGGCTCCAATTTCATCTTCCGCGCCTACTTCCAGTCGATGAACCAGGACCGGAAGTACAACTATCGCTCGGACGGGCTTCCATCGGGCGCGGTCAGGCTGTTCGCCACCAAGCTGTTCCAGATCATTCGCGAGGGCGTGCTCGGCGTGAAGCCGACTCATCTCGCGATCATCTTCGACAAGAGCGAGAACTCGTTTCGCAAGGCGCTCTATCCGGCCTACAAGGCCAACCGCTCCGCCCCGCCGGCGGATCTCGTGCCGCAATTCCCGCTGATGCGCGAGACCGTGCGCGCCTTCGGGCTGATCCCGGTGGAGCAGGACACCTACGAGGCCGACGACCTGATCGCGACCTATGCGAGGCAGGCGGTGGAAGCCGGCGCCGATGTCACCATCGTGTCCGCCGACAAGGATCTGATGCAGCTGATCCGACCCGGCGTCTCGATGTACGACCCGGCCTCGGGCGACAAGGCCAAGGGTTCGTTCCGCGAGGAGCGGCGGATCGGGCCCGAGGAGGTGGTCGCCTATTTCGGCGTGCCGCCCGACAAGGTCGTCGATGTTCAGGCCCTCGCCGGCGATTCGACCGACAACGTGCCGGGCGCTCCGGGAATCGGCATGAAAACCGCCGCGCAACTGATTGCCGAATATGGCGATCTTGACCGGCTTCTGGCGCAGGCCGGCGCCATCAGGCAGCCCAAGCGGCGCGAGACCCTGACCGATCCGGCCATCGTCGAGCGGATCCGCATCTCGCAGAAGCTGGTGAAGCTCGTGGACGATGCGCCGGTCGAGACGCCGCTGACCGCGCTTGTCTTGCCGAGCCCAGACCCCGTGCCGCTGATCGCCTTCCTGAAGGCGATGGAGTTCAACACGATCACGCGGCGGGCGGCTGAGGTCTTCGAGGCGGATGTATCGGCCATCGAGCCCGAGCCAAGACTGGCGCCCGGCGGCTCGCTGGCGAGCGAGCTTCTGACGCGCTTTGCCGAGGCCAACGCCGCGGAAGGCGGCGTCGCGGCCGCGCCGCTCAGCCGCCAGGCCCGGACGAGAGCATCGGAATCCGCGACACCGTCGGCGCCCGCCGATGCCGCGAGCGGTGATGCAACGCCGCAGGATCATGCCCGTGCGGTGGCTGGACAGGTCGGCGCGGCGGGCGTCGACCGCGGCCGCTACGAGACGGTGCGCAGCGCCGCGCGGCTTCAGGAATGGGTGGCGATGGCGCGAGAGGCGGGTGTTGTCGCCTTCGACACCGAGACCACCGATCTCGATGCGATGAAGGCGGAGCTTGCGGGGGTCTCTCTCGCCGTGGCGCCGAATGTCGCGGCTTATGTGCCGCTGCAGCACCGCGGCGGGTCCGATCTGTTCGGCGGTGGGCTTGAGCCCGACCAGATACCGCTCGAGGAGGCGCTGGCGATCCTGAGGCCGCTGCTCGTTGACCCGTCCGTGCTGAAGGTGGGTCATAACCTGAAATATGACTGGCTGGTGATGGCCCGCCACGGCATCGAAATCGCGCCCGGCGACGACACGATGCTGATGTCCTACGTGCTCGATGCCGGGCTGACCACGCATGGCTTGGACCGGCTGTCCGAGATGTATCTGGGCCACAGGCCGATCAGCTTCGGCGAGGTGGCTGGAGCGGGCAAGGCGCAGGTCACCTTCGACCGGGTGCCGATCGACAAGGCAACCGCTTACGCCGCTGAGGATGCGGACGTAACGCTCAGGCTGTGGCGGCTGTTCACGGCGCGGCTCGTGGCGGAAGGCCGCAAGTCCGTTTACGAGACGCTGGAGCGGCCGCTCGTGCCGGTTCTGGCGCGGATGGAACGGCGCGGCGTCGCCATCGACCGGGCGATCCTGGCCAGGCTCTCGGGCGATTTCGCGCAGAAGGCTGCGGCGCTCGAGGAGGAAATTCAGAACCTTGCGGGCGAACGCTTCAACGTCGGTTCACCCAAGCAGCTCGGCGACATCCTGTTCGGCAAGCTTGGCCTGCCGGGCGCGAAGAAGACCGCGACCGGACAATGGGCGACCGGCGCCGGGATCCTCGAGGATCTGGCCGAGCAGGGGCACGAGCTGCCCGCCCGCATCCTCGACTGGCGGCAGCTCACCAAACTGAAATCCACCTACACCGATGCCCTGCCGACCTTTCTCAACCCGCAGACGGGCCGCATCCACACCTCGTTCGCGCTCGCCGCGACGACGACGGGCCGGCTGTCGTCGTCCGATCCCAACCTGCAGAACATCCCGGTGCGCACGGCGGAAGGCCGCCAGATCCGTACCGCCTTCGTGCCGGCGAAGGGCTACCGCCTGATCTCGGCCGACTACAGCCAGATCGAACTGCGCCTGCTCGCCCACATCGCCGACATTCCCCAGCTCAAGCAGGCCTTCGCCGACGGGCTCGACATCCATGCCATGACGGCGTCCGAGATGTTTGGCGTTCCCATCCGGGAGATGACGCCCGAGGTGCGCCGGCGCGCCAAGGCGATCAATTTCGGCATCATCTACGGCATCTCAGCCTTCGGGCTGGCGAACCAGCTCGGCATCGGCCGCGAGGAGGCCGGGGCCTATATCCGCACCTATTTCGAGCGTTTCCCCGGCATCCGCGCCTACATGGACACCATCAGGGCGCAGGTGAAGGCGAAGGGCTACGTCACCACGATCTTCGGCCGGGTCTGCCACTATCCGGCCGTGTCCTCGTCGAACCCGTCGGAGCGCGCTTTCGTGGAACGGCAGGCGATCAACGCGCCGATCCAGGGGTCCGCCGCCGACATCATCCGCCGGGCCATGATCCGCATGGAGAATGCGCTCGCTGCGGCGGATCTCGATGTGCGGCTGCTGCTGCAGGTTCACGACGAGCTGGTGTTCGAGGCCACGGAGGCGGAGGTCGAGAAGGCGCTTCCCGTCATCCGCAAGGTGATGATCGAGGCGCCCTTGCCGGCCGTGTCGCTCAGCGTGCCGCTGGCGGTCGATGCCCGTGCGGCGACAAACTGGGACGAGGCTCACTGAACCTGTCAGTAGTCCGCACCGAGAAAATAAAGCCCGTGCGGCGGGGCAAGGCCGGGACACAGGGCTCGGTCAGCAGCTGCCAGGATGCGGGCGATGTCGTCGCGGCTCCATTTGCCCCGGCCGACCGGCAGCAGCGCGCCGACCATCGAGCGCACCTGATGGTGCAGGAAGGAGCGGGCGCTGGTCTCAATGACGATTTCGGCGCCGATCCGCTCCACACGGAATCGCTCGATCGTGCGCAGCGGCGAACTGGCCTGGCACTGCGCGGCGCGAAAGGTCGTGTAATCATGCCGGCCGAGAAAGGCCTCGCCCGCCTGCGCCATGCGCGCCGCATCGAGCGGGTAGGGCACATGCCAGACGCGGCCGCGATCCAGCGCCGGCCCGGCGCGGCGGTCGAGAATGCGGTAACGGTAGTGTCGACGCCTCGCGGACATGCGCGCATCGAAATCTCCGGACACCTCCTCGGCCGACAGCACCGTCACCGGCGCAGCGCCCAGATGCACATTGGTGGCGTCACGCAGCGTATCGGTGCGCCATGGGCGCACCAGATCGACATGGGCCACCTGCCCGAGCGCGTGCACGCCAGCATCGGTGCGTCCGGCGCAGCGCAGGCGCGGCGTCTCTCCGGTAAATCGGGCGAGGGCCTCCTCCAGCGACTGCTGGACGGAGGGCGCATCCGCCTGGCGCTGCCAGCCGGCGAAGGGGCCACCGTCATACTCAATCAGAAGGCGGTAGCGCGGCATCAGGTTCGGGACGAGGGCCCCAGCCGGTCGCCGGGGCCAAGGCGCGCGCCGCGCAGGAACTCGGCGCCCGAGACGATGCCCTTGCCGGCCCGCTGGACGCTGACAAGGCGCAGCGCGCCGTTGCCGCAGGCAATCAGGCCGTCGGCGTCGAGGATCGCACCGGGCTCGCCTGCGCCGTCATCGAGCCGGCTGCGCAGGAGCTTCAGACGTTCCGGTCCCTTGCCGAGATCGACCATCGCGAAGGCGCCGGGGAACGGCGAAAGCCCACGGATGCGGTCATGCAGGCTCTTTGCCGGCTCATTCCAATGGATCTCGGCTTCGGCGTTGCCGATCTTGGCGGCGTAGGTGACACCCTGCTCGGGCTGCGGCGTGAAGGTCAGCGAGCCGCGCGCCATCGCAGCGACGGCGCGCGCCATCAGGTCGGCCCCGAGACGGCTGAGCGCGTCATGCAGTTCGCCGGCCGTCATGTCGGGGCCGATCGCCAGCTTCTCGACCATCCCGACCGGGCCTGTGTCGAGCCCCTCTTCCATGCGCATCACAGCCACGCCGGTCTCGGTGTCGCCCGCCATGATGGCGCACCGGATCGGGGCCGCGCCGCGCCAGCGCGGCAGCAGCGAAGCGTGCAGGTTGACTCAGCCGAGAGCCGTCGCCTCCAGCACCGGGGCCGGCAGGATGAACCCGTCGGCCACCACGATGGCGAGATCCGCCTGACGCGCGGCTAAGGCGGCCCGGCAGCCCTCGACCTGGAGCGAACCCGGCGTCACCCCCGGTAGCCCGCAGCGCCCAGCCGCTCCGTTAACACCCCAGGGGCGTAGTCTC
>CAZDUL010000070.1:0-13051 GCA_964508635.1 uncultured Allobosea sp.
GACAACATCGCCATGACGGTGGAGCTGATCGTTCCGATCGCGATGGAGGAGAAGCTGCGCTTCGCCATCCGCGAGGGCGGCCGCACCGTCGGCGCCGGCGTCGTCGCCTCCATCATCGCCTGAGCCAAGGCAAAGCGGACAACCGGGCGCGGTCGCCCATCGGCCGCGCCCTTTTGAGTCATCGGGAGTTTGCAGGACCATGACCGGTCAGAACATCCGGATCCGCCTGAAGGCGTTCGATCACCGCATCCTCGACGCGTCGACCCGCGAAATCGTGTCGACCGCGAAGCGGACGGGCGCGCAGGTGCGCGGGCCGATCCCGCTGCCGACACTCATCGAGCGCTTCACCGTCAACCGTTCGCCGCACATCGACAAGAAGTCGCGCGAACAGTTCGAGATGCGCACGCACAAGCGTGTGCTGGATATCGTCGATCCGACGCCGCAGACGGTGGACGCGCTGATGAAGCTCGACCTCGCCGCAGGCGTGGACGTCGAGATCAAGCTCTGATTGGTCGACCTCCTCTGGAAAGGTGAAGAAGCCATGAGGTCTGGTGTCATTGCACAGAAGGTCGGGATGACCCGCGTCTACAACGACGCAGGGGAGAACATTCCCGTCACCGTTCTGAAAGTCGACAACTGCCAGGTTGTCGCCCACCGCACGGCGGAAAAGAACGGCTACGTCGCGCTGCAGGTTGGCGTGGGCAAGGCCAAGGTGAAGAATGTGACGAAGGCCGAGCGCGGCCATTTCGCGGTTGCGAAGGTCGAGCCGAAGAAGAAGGTCGTCGAATTTCGCGTGGACGAGGCCGGGCTGATCCCGGTCGGCGCCGAGATCACGGCCGATCACTTCGTGCCCGGGCAGTTTGTCGATGTCACCGGCACGACGACCGGCAAGGGCTTTGCCGGGGGCATGAAGCGCTGGAACTTCGGCGGTCTTCGCGCCACCCACGGCGTGTCGATCTCGCATCGCTCGATCGGTTCGACCGGCGGCCGCCAGGATCCGGGCAAGACCTTCAAGAACAAGAAGATGCCGGGCCATCTCGGCGTCGAGACGGTGACGACGCAGAACCTCAAGGTCGTTTCGACCGACGCCGCGCGCGGCCTCATCCTCGTCCAGGGCGCCGTTCCCGGCGTCAACGGCGGCTGGATCCGGGTGCGCGACGCCGTCAAGCGCCCCCTGCCGAAGGATGCGCCGGTTCCGGGCAAGTTCCGTGTTGCAGGCGAGGCTGCGGCCGAGCAGGTGGAGGGGCAGTGATGAAGCTCGATGTCACGACCCTGACCGGCGACAAGGCCGGTTCGGTCGATCTGTCCGATGCGATCTTCGGACTGGAGCCGCGCGCGGACCTGATCCACCGCGTTGTGCGCTACCAGCTGGCGAAGCGCCAGGCTGGCACGCACCAGACGTTGCTGCGCGGCGAGGTCAATCGCACCAAGAAGAAGCTCTACAAGCAGAAGGGCACCGGCGGCGCCCGTCACGGCGCGGCTTCGGCGCCGCAGTTCCGCGGCGGCGGTCGCGCCTTCGGGCCGGTGGTGCGTAGCCATGCGCACGACCTGCAGAAGAAGGTTCGCGCGCTCGGCCTGAAGCATGCGCTGTCGGCCAAGGCGCGGGAGGCCGCGATCGTCGTGGTCGACGATGTCAAGCTCCCCGAGCCGAAGACGAAGGCCCTGAAGGGCCATTTCGAGAAGCTCGGCCTTGCGAATGCGCTCGTCATCGGCGGCACCGAGATCGATCGGAATTTCGGTCTGGCCGCGCGGTCGATCGCCAACATCGATGTGCTGCCGGTGCAGGGCATCAATGTCTACGACATCATGCGCCGCGAGAAGCTTGTGCTGACCAAGGCCGCCATCGATGCGCTGGAGGCGCGCTTCAAATGAGCATGGATCCGCGCCATTACGACGTGATCGTCGCGCCGGTCATCACCGAAAAGGCCACCGTGCTGTCCGAGCAGAACAAGGTGGTGTTCAAGGTGCGCAAGGACGCGACCAAGCCGCAGATCAAGGCGGCCGTCGAGAAGCTGTTCGATGTCAAGGTGACGGCGGTCAACACGATCGTCACCGAAGGCAAGGTCAAGGTGTTCAAGGGTCGGCTCGGCCAGCGTTCGGACGTCAAGAAAGCGATCGTGACCCTCGCCGAGGGCCAGAAGATCGACGTGACGACGGGCCTCTGAGACGGAGGATCGGACAATGGCACTCAAGACATTCAAGCCCGTCACCCCCGGCATGCGGCAGCTCGTGCTGGTCGACCGCAGCGAGCTCTACAAGGGCAAGCCGGTCAAGGCGCTGACCGAGGGCAAGATCGGCACCGGCGGGCGCAACAACCTTGGTCGGGTGACGGCCCGGTTCCGCGGCGGTGGCCACAAGCGCGCGCTGCGCAATGTGGACTTCCGGCGTCGCGACAACCTGGGCTTGCCGGCGACGGTGGAGCGGATCGAGTACGATCCGAACCGCACGGCCTTCATCGCGCTGATCAAGTTCGCCGATGGCACGCTGTCCTACATCCTGGCGCCTCAGCGTCTGGCCGTGGGCGATACGGTGATGGCCGGCGAGAACGCCGATATCAAGCCGGGCAACGCGCTGCCTCTGGCGTCGATCCCGGTCGGCACGATCGTCCACAATGTCGAGCTCAAGATCGGCAAGGGCGGCGCGATGGCCCGGTCGGCCGGCACCTACGCGCAGATCGTGGGCCGCGACGCCGGCTATATCATCCTGCGCCTCAACTCCGGCGAGCAGCGTCTGGTCCATGGCCAGTGCTTCGCGACGGTGGGCGCGGTGTCGAACCCGGACCACATGAACATCTCGATCGGCAAGGCAGGCCGCAACCGCTGGCTCGGCAAGCGTCCGCACAACCGCGGCGTCGCGATGAACCCGATCGATCACCCGCATGGCGGCGGCGAAGGCCGCACCTCGGGCGGCCGCCATCCGGTCACCCCGTGGGGCAAGCCGACCAAGGGCAAGAAGACCCGCGTCAACAAGCGGACCGACCGCTTCATCGTCGCGTCGCGTCACGATCGCAAGAAGAAGGGCTGAGCACATGGCTCGTTCGATTTGGAAAGGTCCGTTCGTCGACGGATACCTTCTGAAGAAGGCCGACGCGGCTCGCGGCTCCGGCCGCGCCGAGGTCATCAAGATCTGGAGTCGCCGCTCCACGATCCTGCCGCAGTTCGTGGGCCTCACCTTCGGGGTCTACAACGGTCAGAAGCACATTCCCGTGCTGGTGACGGAGGAGATGGTGGGGCTGAAGTTCGGCGAGTTCTCGCCGACCCGCACCTTCCACGGCCATGCCGCGGACAAGAAAGCGAAGAGGAAGTGAGCCATGGGTAAGCCCGCCACTGCCCGCGCGCTGAGCGACAAGGAAGCACAGGCGGTTGCGCGCAATCTGCGTGTCAGCCCCCAGAAGCTCAATCTTGTTGCTGGCCTCATCCGCGGCAAGAAGGTCGCCACCGCGCTCGCGGACCTTGAGTTCTCGCGCAAGCGCATCGCGGTCGATGTGCGCAAGTGCCTGCAGAGCGCCATCGCCAACGCCGAGAACAATCATCAGCTCGACGTCGACGATCTGGTCGTTGCCCATGCTCATGTCGGCAAGGGCCTGGTGATGAAGCGCTTCCACGCCCGTGCTCGCGGCCGTGGCGCGCGCATCCTGAAGCCGTTCGCGCATCTCACGATCGTTGTGCGCGAAGTCGAAGCCAAGGCGTGAGGAGCGAACGATGGGTCAGAAAGTCAATCCGATCGGCCTGCGCCTCGGGATCAACCGCACCTGGGACTCGCGCTGGTTCGCGTCCGGTCACGAGTACGGAAAGCTGCTGCACGAGGATTTCGCGATCCGCGCCGCGCTGATGAAGCTTCTGAAGCAGGCGGCGGTGTCGAAGATCGTCATCGAACGGCCGCATCGGAAGTGCCGCGTGACCATCTATTCGGCGCGGCCGGGCGTGGTGATCGGCAAGAAGGGCGCCGACATCGAGAAGTTGCGCAAGGTCGTCGCGGGGATGACCAAGGCGGATGTGTCGCTGAACATCGTCGAGGTGCGCAAGCCCGAGATCGACGCGACGCTGGTGGCTGATTCCATCGCGCAGCAGCTGGAGCGTCGCGTGGCGTTCCGCCGCGCGATGAAGCGCGCCGTGCAGTCGGCGATGCGGCTCGGGGCTGAAGGTATCCGCATCAACTGTTCTGGTCGTCTCGGCGGCGCCGAGATCGCACGTCTGGAATGGTATCGCGAGGGCCGCGTGCCGCTGCATACGCTGCGTGCGGATATCGACTATGGCGTCGGCACGGCCTTCACCACCTATGGCACCTGCGGCATCAAGGTCTGGATCTTCAAGGGCGAGGTGCTCGAGCATGATCCGATGGCCCAGGACAAGCGCATGAACGACGAAGGTCGTTCAGGGGGCGGTGGCGAGCGCCGTCGCGAGCGCGAGCAGGCTGCGTGAGGTTGATCGAGGTCCGTCATGCTTCAACCCAAGCGAACGAATTTCCGAAAGGCCTTCAAGGGCCGCATCCATGGTGTCGCCAAGGGCGGCACCGAGCTCAACTTCGGGCAGTTCGGCCTGAAGGCTCTCGAGCCTGAGCGCGTCACGGCGCGTCAGATCGAGGCAGCGCGCCGTGCGATCACCCGTGCGATGAAGCGCGCCGGCCGGGTCTGGATCCGCATCTTCCCGGACGTTCCGGTTTCGCAGAAGCCGACCGAGGTGCGCATGGGCAAGGGCAAGGGCTCACCCGAGTACTGGGCCGCCCGGGTCAAGCCAGGTCGCATCATGTTCGAGATCGAGGGCGTCAGCGAGGAGACTGCGCGCGAGGCCATGCGCCTTGGCGCTGCCAAGCTTCCCATCAAGACGCGCTTCGTGCAGCGCATCGCCGAGTGAGGAGGGCACCATGAAGAGCACCCAGCGCCTGTCCGATCTCAAGGCCATGACCCCTGATCAGCTTCAGGACGAGCTGCTGAAGTTGAAGAAGGAGCAGTTCAACCTGCGTTTCCAGCGTGCCACCGGCCAGCTGGAGAACACCGCGCGCGTCGCCGAGGTCCGCAAGGACATCGCCCGCGTCAAGACCCTGTCCCGCGCCAAGGCGGCGAAGGCCTGAAGGAGTCCGACACATGCCGAAGCGTATCCTCCAGGGTGTTGTCGTCAGCGACAAGCAGGACAAGACGATCGTGGTCAGGGTGGAGCGCCGCTTTACGCACCCGCTTCTGAAGAAGACGGTGCGTCGTTCCAAGAACTACCACGCCCATGATGAGTCCAACCGCTTCAAGACGGGCGACACGGTGTGGATCGAAGAATCCCGGCCGATCTCGCGTCAGAAGTGCTGGGTTGTGCTGGAGGGCGCGCCGAAGGCGTGAACTCCGTTTTCGTTGGCTGGGGGGCAGACGGGTGCATGTGCGCCCTGCACAAGAACCCCCGTCAGTCGTAGTCCGGCCGCGAGGCCGGAAACCGGTCTGAAACAAAAGGAAGGATCACAGCCATGATCCAGGTGCAGACGAACCTCGATGTCGCCGACAACTCCGGCGCCCGTCGGGTCATGTGCATCAAGGTTCTCGGCGGCTCCAAGCGCAAATACGCTGGCGTCGGCGACATCATCGTCGTCTCCATCAAGGAGGCGATCCCGCGCGGTCGTGTGAAGAAGGGTGACGTCATGAAGGCGGTCGTCGTGCGCACCGCCAAGGACGTGCACCGGTCCGACGGTTCCGTGATCCGTTTCGACAGAAATGCTGCGGTTCTGATCAACAACCAGAAGGAGCCGATCGGCACCCGTATCTTCGGGCCGGTCCCGCGCGAACTGCGCGGCAAGAACCACATGAAGATCATCTCGCTGGCGCCGGAGGTGCTCTGATGGCCGCAAAGATCAAGAAGGGCGACAAGGTTGTCGTCATTGCCGGACGCGACAAGGGCAAGTCCGGCGAGGTGCTGAGCGTGATGCCGAAGGAAGGGCGCGCGACCGTGCGCGGCGTCAACCTGGTCAAGCGTCACACGAAGGCTTCGATGCAGTCGGAGGGCGGCATCATCTCCAAGGAGGCGGCGATCCATCTGTCCAATCTGGCGATTGCCGATCCGAAGGATGGCAAGCCGACCCGCGTCGGCTTCAAGGTGCTCGATGACGGCCGCAAGGTCCGTTTCGCCAAGCGTTCGGGGGATCTGATCGATGGCTGAGGTTCAGTACACGCCGCGGATGCGCAAGCACTACGACGAGGTGGTGCGGCCCGCGATGATCGCGAAGTTCGGCTACAAGAACGCGCTCCAGGTTCCCGCGATCGAGAAGATCGTGCTGAACATGGGGGTGGGCGAGGGCACGGCCGACCGCAAGAAGGTTGACAACGCCGCCGCCGACCTTGCCTTGATCGCCGGTCAGAAGCCGGTCATCACCAAGGCCCGCAATGCGATCGCCGGCTTCAAGCTGCGCGAGAACCTGGCGATCGGCGCCAAGGTCACGCTGCGGAAACAGCGGATGTACGAGTTCGTCGACCGGTTGGTCACGATCGCCTTGCCGCGCGTGCGCGACTTCCGGGGTCTGAATCCGAAGTCGTTCGACGGTCGGGGCAATTTCGCGCTCGGCATCAAGGAGCACATCATCTTTCCGGAGATCGCCTACGACAAGGTTGATCAGATCTGGGGCATGGATGTGATCGTCTGCACGACCGCCAAGACCGACGAGGAAGCCCGGGAGCTTCTGCGTCTCTTCAACTTCCCGTTCCGGCAGTGAGCTGACGCTCAAACGCGGCAACCAGGAGACAACGATGGCAAAGAAGAGCTCCATCGAGAACAACAAGAAGCGCCAGCGGCTGGTGAAGAAGTTCGCCGCCCGCCGCGAGCGCCTTCTTGCGATCGCGAACGACGACAGCAAGGGCATGGACGAGCGTTTCGAAGCCCGGCTGAAGCTGGCCCAGCTGCCGCGCAATGGCAGCAAGACCCGCATCCGCAACCGGTGCGAGGTGACGGGACGGCCACGCGGCTACTACCGCAAGCTCAAGATGAGCCGCGTGGCTCTGCGTGAGCTTGGCAACAAGGGCCTGATCCCGGGCCTGGTGAAGTCGAGCTGGTGAGGAGGAGTGTCCCATGTCGATCATTGATCCGTTGGGCGATATGCTCACCCGCATCCGCAACGCACAGATGCGTCGCAAATCCCGTGTCGTGACGCCGGGCTCGAAACTGCGGGCGCGCGTTCTCGACGTGCTGAAGGCCGAGGGCTATATCCGCGGCTACAGCCAGATTGAGTTTGGCAACGGCCGCACGGAATTCGAGATCGAGCTGAAGTACTTTGACGGCCAGCCCGTCATCCGCTCGATCGAGCGCGTCTCGAAGCCGGGCCGCCGCGTCTACGCCTCGGTCGACGCCATGCCGCGCGTGGCCGATGGCCTGGGCGTCACCATCGTCTCGACGCCGAAGGGCGTGATGGCCGATCACTCGGCCCGCGAGGCGAATGTGGGCGGCGAAGTCCTCTGCAAGGTATTCTGAGCGAGGAGGATGGAACCATGTCTCGCGTAGGCAAGAAACCTGTTCCGGTTCCCGCGGGCGTTACCGCCCAGCTGTCCGGCCAGAAGGTCTCCGTCAAGGGCGCGAAGGGCGAACTGTCCTTCACCTGTCCTGACGAGGTCACCGTCGCCATGACTGACGGCGCGATCACGGTCACGCCGAAGGGGCTCGACAAGCGCTCCCGCGCGATGTGGGGCATGTCGCGCGCTCAGGTGGCCAACCTCATCACCGGCGTGTCAAAGGGCTTCGAGAAGAGGCTCGAGATCACCGGCGTCGGCTACAAGGCAGCGGTGCAGGGCAAGGTGCTGAAGCTGTCGCTGGGCTATTCCCACGACATCGACTACGAGATCCCGGCTGGCATAGCGATCGCGACGCCGAAGCCGACCGAGATCGTCGTCTCCGGCATCGACCGCCAGGCTGTCGGCCAGACCGCTGCCGAGATCCGCGAGTTCCGCGGCCCCGAGCCTTACAAGGGCAAGGGCGTGAAGTATGCCGGCGAGTTCATCTTCCGCAAGGAAGGCAAGAAGAAGTGAGGATGGGCGATGGCATTCGCTTCCACCAGTGAGCGGCGCAAGGCGCGGGTTCGCCGGGCTGTCAAGGCTGCGGCCAATGGTCGTCCGCGCCTGTCGGTGCACCGCACCAACAAGCAGATCTACGCCCAGATCATCGACGATGTTCGCGGTGTGACGCTAGCGGCGGCCTCGACCCTCGAAGCCGATCTGAAGGGCTCGATCAGGTCGGGCGCCAATGTCGAGGCGGCTTCTGTCATCGGCAAGGCGATCGCCGAGCGCGCGCTGAAAGCCGGCGTGTCGCAGGTCGTGTTCGACCGGGGCGGCTATCTCTATCACGGCCGCGTCAAGGCGCTGGCCGAAGCGGCCCGCGAGGGCGGCCTGCAGTTCTGATCTGCAGGGCGAGGCGCCTGGCGCTCCGATGGAACGCGAGGCGAAAACCGGCGTCTGGCGCGCTTGCCGGTTGACATGACCGGCAGGCGTCTGTTTTCCAGTCGCCATCTCAAGCGAGCAGGCGAGGGTGCCCCGCCACCGGCCTGCGCAAGTAAGAGGGCAACATGGCAAGAGAACCCCGTCCTGAACGTGGCGAAAAGGTCGATTCCGAGTTCGTCGACCGCCTCGTTCACATCAATCGCGTCGCCAAGACCGTGAAGGGCGGTCGCCGCATGGCGTTCGCCGCGCTGGTCGTCGTGGGCGATCGCAAGGGCCGCGTCGGCTTTGGCCACGGCAAGGCCCGCGAGGTCCCCGAAGCGATCCGCAAGGCCACCGAATCCGCCAAACGCGGCCTGATGCGCGTGTCGCTGAAGGAGGGCCGCACCCTTCACCACGATGTCGCCGGCCGCCATGGCTCTGGACGCGTGGTCGTCCGTTCGGCCCCGCCCGGAACCGGCATCATTGCCGGCGGTCCGATGCGCGCCGTGTTCGAGACCGTCGGCGTGCAGGATGTCGTCGCCAAGTCGCTTGGCTCGTCGAACCCCTACAACCTCGTTCGTGCGACCTTCGCGGCGCTGAAGAACGAGGACAGCCCGCGTTCCGTCGCGGCCCGCCGCGGCCTCAAGGTGTCGCAGCTGCAGGCGCGTCGTCCCGGCGCAGATGCTGCTGCCGCCGAGAGCGATGCGTGAGGGAGGTCAACATGGCAGGCAAGACCATCACCATCGAGCAGATCGGGTCGCCGATCCGCCGCGAGGCTTCGCAGCGCCAGACGCTTGTCGGCCTCGGCCTCAACAAGCTCCACCGCCGCTCCACGCTTGAGGACACGCCCGCCACGCGCGGCATGATCGAGCGCGTGAAGCACCTCGTGCGCGTCGTTGACGCGTCGCCCGATGCGAAGTGAGGAGGGATCGAGATGAAGCTCAACGATCTCCGCGACAATCCGGGCGCCACCAAGAAGCGGATGCGCGTCGGCCGGGGCATCGGCTCCGGCAAGGGCAAGACCGCCGGCCGCGGCGTCAAGGGTCAAAAGGCGCGCGCCGGCGTTTCGGTGAAGGGCTTCGAAGGTGGCCAGATGCCGCTGCATCGTCGCCTGCCCAAGCGCGGCTTCTCCAACGTGATGTTCGCGCGCGACCTCAATGAAGTGAATGTCGGGCGCATCCAGCAGGCAGTCGATGCCGGCAAGCTCGACACCGCTGCGCCGGTGACGATCGAGGCGCTGGTCAAGGCCGGCGTCTGTTCGAAGCCGCGCGATGGCGTGAAGCTGCTCGGCGTGGGCGATCTCACCGCCAAGCTCACCTTCGAGGTGGTCGCAGCGTCGAAATCGGCCGTCGCCGCCATTGAAAAGGCCGGTGGGGCTGTGAAACTGCTTGGCGCCGCTTCACAGGCGTAAGCCTGTTCCTTAAGTGACTCCTCACGGCGGCCGCGGGCTCTCATGACGGGACCCCACGCGCCGCCGTTGTCATGACGGGGCAGTCGCGTCCCTGCGCGTTGCCCGGTCCCTGTCAAGCCCTATGGGAGCCCTCGATGGCATCGGCCGCTGAGCAACTGGCTGCGAACCTCAATTTCGGCGCGCTCGCCAAGGCGGAAGAGCTGAAGAAGCGAATCTGGTTCACTCTTGGCGCGCTGATCATCTATCGGCTCGGCACTTATGTCCCGTTGCCCGGGATCAACCCGGATGCGGTGGCGGAGCTGTTCCGCCAGAGTCAGCAGGGCATCCTTGGCCTGTTCAACATGTTCTCGGGCGGAGCGGTCGGTCGCATGGCGATCTTCGCGCTCAACATCATGCCCTACATCTCCGCCTCGATCATCATTCAGCTTCTGACATCGGTCGTGCCGTCGCTGGAGGCGCTGAAGAAGGAAGGCGAGTCCGGCCGCAAGGTGCTGAACCAGTATACGCGGTATCTCACGCTGGTTCTGGCGATCTTCCAGTCCTGGGGAATCGCAGTTGGTCTGCAGGGCTCCGGCAACCTCGTCCAGCAACCGGGCCTGTTCTTCATCGTCTCGACGGTGATCACCCTGACAGGCGGCACGATGTTCCTGCTCTGGCTGGGCGAACAGATCACCAGCCGCGGCATCGGCAATGGCCCGTCGA
This sequence comes from uncultured Allobosea sp., assembly GCA_964508635.1. Lineage (GTDB taxonomy): Bacteria > Pseudomonadota > Alphaproteobacteria > Rhizobiales > Beijerinckiaceae > Allobosea. The sequence continues at coordinate 10,488 of CAZDUL010000070.1, forward strand.
TGATCATTTTCGCTGGCATCATCGCCGAGTTCCCCGGCCAGCTGATGCAGACGCTCGAGCTTGGCCGGCAGGGCGCGCTGTCGACGCCGCTGCTGCTGGCCGTGCTGGTCATGGCGATCGCCGTCATCGCCGTCTGCGTGTTCATGGAGCGCGCGCAGCGCCGCCTTCTCATCCAGTATCCGAAGCGTCAGGTCGGCAACAAGCTCTACGAGGGACAGACCTCCTTCCTGCCGCTGAAGCTCAACACGGCGGGCGTCATTCCGCCCATCTTCGCCTCATCGCTCCTGTTGCTGCCGGCGACGGTCGCGAGCTTTCAGGCGCAAGGAGGCACGGGCTGGCTGGCCACGCTGTCAACGCTGCTTGGGCATGGTCGGCCGCTGTTCATGATCCTGTATGCGGCGCTGATCATCTTCTTCTGCTTCTTCTACACCGCCATCGTCTTCAATCCGGTCGAGACGGCGGACAATCTCAAGAAGCAGGGCGGCTTCATCCCCGGCATCCGTCCGGGAGAGCGCACCGCCGAGCATATCGACTACACGCTGACCCGCATCACGGTCATCGGCGCAGCCTATTTGACGATAGTCTGCTTGATCCCCGAGTTCATGATCTCGTATGCGCAGATTCCGATCATTCTGCTGGGCGGGACCTCGCTGCTGATCGTGGTCACCACCACGATGGACACGGTTGCCCAGGTGCATGGTCATCTGTTGGCCCATCAGTACGAAGGGCTGATCAAGAAAGCCAAACTCAGGGGGGCGAGGCGTACATGAGGTTGATCCTGCTGGGTCCGCCGGGGGCGGGCAAGGGCACGCAGGCTGCGCGACTGGTCGAGAAGCACGGCATTCCGCAACTGTCCACCGGCGACATGCTGCGCGCCGCAGTCGCGGCCGGAACGCCGGTCGGGCTTCAGGCCAAGGCGGTGATGGAATCCGGCGGGCTCGTTTCGGACGAGATCGTCATCGGCATCATCGCGGACCGGATCGCCGAGCCCGACGCCAGCAAGGGCTTCATCCTCGACGGATTCCCCCGCACGGTCGCGCAGGCCATCGCGCTCGACAGCATGCTGGGCGAAAAGGGTCTCAAGCTCGACGCCGTGATCGAACTGCGCGTCGACCAGAGCAAGCTCATCGATCGCATCATGAAGCGCGCTTCCGAGGCGAAGGCTGCCGGTCAGCCAGTCCGCAAGGACGATGACCCGGACGTCTTCAAGACCCGGCTCGACGCCTACAATCGCGACACGGCCGTGGTGGCGCCGTATTACGAGAAGCGTGGTCAACTAACCGTGATCGACGGCATGCAGCCGATCGAGGCGGTGTCCGTCGCGATCGACAGGGCGCTGGCCTGACACACGCAGTCGTCGCTCCGACATCCCGCGCATCGTGCGCCCGATCGCATGAGTGGCGGGAACCGCCGCGCTCCGGACGCCGCCTGCTGACGGCCCCGGTTGACACCGGCGCAGAACCGGACACTGTTCTCACAGTGCGGCAAGTGAATGGGCCGCGAATTCAAGGCCGCACGGCAGACGGCCGCCCGGAGGAAACACGCATGAATCGTCGCGAACTGATGCTTGCAACGGCAGGCCTCGCCCTTGCCGCCGCATGGCCCGCCAGCGCGCAAAGCTCGCCCCTGAGCGGGCAGACCATCAAGCTGATCGTGCCCTTTGCCGCCGGCAGCGCGACCGATACCGTGGCGCGGCTCTACGCCGAGCATATCGCCCGCACGATCGGTGCGACGATCGTGGTCGAGAACCGGGTCGGGGCCAATGGGATGATCGGTGCGGACGCGGTCGCCAAGGCGGCGCCCGACGGGCTGACGCTTCTGGTGGGCACCAACTCCACGAACGCGGCCGCGCCGGCGCTGTTCAACCGTGTGCCCTTCGATCACCAGAAGGATTTCACGCCGATTTCCTTCCTCGGCTCGGTGCCGCTCATCGTCGGCGTGCCCGCCAACTCGCCCTTCCAGACGCTGAAGGATCTGATCGCGGCGGCGAAGGCGCGTCCGGGGCAGCTGAACTTCGCTTCGGCCTCGGCGTCGCAGCGCGTCTCCACGGAGATGCTGGCGTCGATGGCCGGCATCAAGATGAACATGGTGCCGTATCGCGCCTCGCCGCAGGCCGTGACCGACCTCATCGCCGGACGCCTCGACCTGTTCGTGGCCGATATGGCCGTGATGCTGCCTCAGGTGCAGGCCGGTGCCGTGCGGGCCCTGGCGGTGACCTCCGCCGCGCGCGTCAGCCAGCTGCCGAACATCCCGACGGTGGAGGAGGCCGGCGGGGCCGAACAGCCCGAACCAGGCAATCAGCTCGTAACCCTTGAGCCCGCCGGCCTCCTCCACCGTCGGGAGGTTCGGCAGCTGTGTGACGCGCGCGGCGGAGGTCATCGCCACGGCCCGCACGACACCGGACTGGACCTCAGGCAGCCTCACGGCCATATCCGCCACGAAGAGGTCGAGGCGTCCGGCGACGCGGTAGGTCGCGGCCTGCGGCGAGGCGCGGTAGGGCACACTCTTCATCTTGATGCCGGCCATCACCCCCACCAGATCCTGGGGGTCGCTGGGCGGGCGCG
>CAZDUL010000071.1:0-32061 GCA_964508635.1 uncultured Allobosea sp.
CGCGCTGAGCTGGGGAGCTGCGAACCAGATCGTCGGCTCAGCGCCCCCGACGGCCACGATCGCGACCGGAAGCGCCGACCCGTCGAGATCGATCGACTGTTGTCGCGGACCTTGAGCCGTGCCGACGCCAGCGGTGCCCGAGGACGTGGCCGGCGAGGCCGTGGCTGCTGGCGAGGATTGGGGCGCACCGGACGGCGCGGCCAGAGCCGCGCCCATCGCGAGCGGAAGGCCTGCCGCCAGAAGGCCGGCAAGCGTCACGCTGCGAGCCGAGGCCTGACCGAGCCGTTTCGGTGCTGAGGTTCTCATGGCTTGACGTGCCGTGTCCGTGCCGATCGCTACCTCTAGTTTGCCAGCTTTTCTGCTGGAGTCGACTCGTGCCGGGCGTTTGGCGCAGCGACGGGATTGCCGCGGGCCGACTGCGGCCGATCGGCCTGCGCGCGCGCCGCGCGCTGCGTCGCGGATTGCCAGTGCAAGAACCACGCAAACATGACGAGCACCCCGATGCCGCCGGCCACGACCGCCGTCTGAACCAGCAGATCGAAGCCCGTTTCGCGCAGGATGACCATCCCGATCGTCGACAGCAGGGTTCCGAGCACGAAGACCGGCAATGATTGACGCCCCATCATCGAGAGCGCCCGGATAGGAGCGGCCGACAGCCACGGCCCCGTGCGGGGAATCAGGATCGCCGCCAGCCACGCCTTGGCGAGCGCATCGACCAGGCGCAATGGCGACAGGTTGGTCTTGTCGGCCACCGGCAGCCAGGCAGGATCGATCAGCAGCGTGTTGGCCAGGGCCGGTATCTGCCGCCAGGGCGCGACCGACACAAACGAGAACGCGGCATAGATGGCAGCCGCCCAGGTGACTGTGCGCACCAGCCCCGTGCGGGCAAACAGCCGATCCAGCCGCCCGGTCGAGGACAGATGAGCCATCGTCACGCCAAGAACGAACAGGAACTGCCAGGCCAGCGGATTGAAGAACCACACGGCGGAGGACTGCATGTTCGGCAGGTTCCAGCCGGTCAGCTGGGCAGCGGTGTAGGTTGCCAATGAGCCCCCCAGCGGCAAGGCCCAATGCACCCGCAGGCCGATCAGCACCAGCGGCAGCATACCAAGGATGACGACGTAGAGAGGCAGGATGTCGAGGTAATTCGGCAGGAAGGTGAGCGTCATCACCGCTGTCGCGGCCGCGGCGGGATCGGCGAGAAAGGTGTCGAGCGCCATCACCTCGAGATAGTGCGGATCTTCGAACGTGCGCGCGGCCCAGGCGCTGACGCCGAAGACCAGAAAGATCAGCGCAAGATGCGTCACGTATAGTTGCCAGACGCGGTTGACGATCGGTAGCCCGGCCCTGATCACGCTGCCGTCATCGAAGCGGCGGGCATAGGCGTAGTAGGCCGCGAAGCCCGCGATCAGAACGAATGCCTCTGCCGCGTCGGCATAACCGAGCGAGGCCGGCGTGATGCCGACATAGACGTTGCCCGGCATGTGCGTGACGAAGATGATGGCGAGCGCCAACCCCCGCAGCACATCGAGCCTTTCGTCGCGTCCGCTCACGACCGAACTCACCCGCCCCTCCTGACGTCTGCCTGCGCGGTTTCGATGGCGCTGCGGCCGACGCTTCCTGAACATTCATTCATGTCAAGGATGGCGATAGCACGACACGGTTGCGTGAAGCGGTCGCGCGCTCTCGCACATGTTCGTGAAGTGACGCGCGATGGTTAACGCACAGGAAACGACCGGATGAGGCCGAACGTCGCGGCGTGAGGTGTCCGGCCATCTCCTTGCCGGTCGGGCGCCGAAACGGGGCATGGCCTGACTCGACGCGCCGGAGGCCCGCGCTGCGGTGACAAAGCCGCAGCCCGGCCTTCGGGGACGGGTCTCAGACTCCAAGCCCGCCCAGCAGCACGTATTTGAGCTCCGTGAACTCATCCATGCCGTGCCGCGAGCCCTCCCGGCCCAGGCCGGATTCCTTGACGCCGCCGAAGGGCACCTCGGCGGCGCCGAGGAGCGCCGTGTTGACCGCGACCATCCCGTATTCGAGCGCCTCGGCGACGCGGAAGACACGGCCGAGATCACGGGCGTAGAAATAGGAGGCAAGGCCATACTGCGTGGCGTTGGCCTTGGCGATCACATCCGCCTCATCGGTGAAGCGGAAGATCGGGGCCATCGGGCCGAAGGTTTCCTCGGTGGCGACGACCATCTGCGTCGTCACATCGGCGATCACCGTCGGCTCGAAGAAGGTGCGCCCCAGCGCATGGCGTCGGCCGCCGACGACGACCCTCGCACCCTTGGACAGCGCATCGGCGATGTGGCTTTCGACCTTCTCGACCGCCTCCATGGTGATGAGCGGACCTTGCATGACGCCGGCCTCGGCTCCGTTGCCGACCTTGAGGTTGGCGACCTTGCTCGCGAAGTTGGCGACGAAGGCGGCGTAGATGCCGTCCTGCACGTAGATGCGGTTGGCGCAGATGCAGGTCTGGCCCATGTTGCGGTACTTCGAGACCGTCGCGCCTTCGACCGCCGCGTCGAGATCGGCATCGTCGAACACGATGAACGGCGCATTGCCGCCAAGCTCGAGCCCGACCTTCTTCACGGTCGCCGCTGCCTGGCGCATCAGCAGCTTGCCGACCTCGGTGGAACCCGTGAAGCCGATGAACTTGACCTCGGGCGCATCGCACCAGGCCTTGCCGATGGCAGGCGCGTCGCCGGTGATCACATTGAGCACGCCGGCAGGAACGCCGGCACGGTGGGCCAGTTCCGCCAGCGCCAGCGCGGTCAGCGGCGTCTCCGGCGCGGGCTTGACCACGGCGGTGCAGCCGGCGGCCAGCGCGGGGCTGACCTTGCGCGTGATCATGGCGGCGGGAAAGTTCCACGGCGTGATCGCGGCGATGACGCCGATCGGCTGACGCATCACCATCACGCGCGCATTCGGGAAGGGCGAAGGGATCGTCTCGCCGTAGATGCGCTTGGCCTCCTCCGCGTAGTATTCCACGAAAGAGGCCGCGTAGACCACCTCGCCCCTCGCCTCCGCAAGCGGCTTGCCCTGTTCGCTGGTCATGATCAGGGCGATGTCGTCCGCATGCGCCATGATCAGCTCGAACCATTTGCGCAGGATCGCGCTGCGCTCCCTGGCAAGCCGTTTCGACCATGGACCGAAGGCGGCCTGCGCGGCCTCGACGGCGGCACGCGCTTCCTGGGCCCCGAAATGGGGCACCGCCCCGATCCGCTCGCCCGTCGCGGGATTGTGGACCGGGTCCGCACCTTCCCCGATCCACTGTCCGTTCAGATAAGACTGCGACTTCAGCAGCGACGGATCCTTGAGAGCGAGCATGGCGTGACCCTGCGACGTGTGTTGCGTTCAAGGTAGCTGGTCTAGCAGGCGCAAGGCCGCCGGGTAAGTGCGCGGGGCGCATGTGCCGAATACGATCGGCTGGGCCCTGCCATGCGTCCTCGGCATCGGGCTCATGCCGTGACACGGGCGCAGAACCGGCGCTTTCGCCTGGTTGACGCAGTTTCTGCCGCGAGGCACGGAGACTTGAGCCGCATTCTTGCGATTAATGGGCTGGAAACGCGCCTTTCCAGACCCTTGCGGCGAAGGCCTGCAATGCGACCGATCGCGGCGAAACGTCGTTGACCGTGCCTGCAACACCCCCCGATCCTCAGCGGCGATCCCTAAAATCCGACCTTTTCTGATCAGCCGTTGGCGGCAGGTCGCGTGGCACACCCGATCCCGTGGACAGGGACGGGAGTGATCACATGCCAAAGACGCATGGGTCCATTTCGGCATACAGGCTCGGGCTTTCGGGCGCGCTGCTGATCGCGCTCACCGGTGTTGCGGCAGCCCAGGGCGCGCAGCGCGGACCAGTGACGACTGGCGCGCTGCCGGCGCTCAGCCTCGAGATATCGCGCAGCGGCGACAGTCGCCCGCCGATCGGCTGGGTGCAGTTCTGCGCCAACCCGGCCTACGCCGCCGAGTGCCGGGTGGACACGAGCGAGCCGGAGACGGTTCAGCTCACGCCGCAGCTCTGGCGCACGGTGACGGGCCTCAACATCAAGGTAAACCGGGAGATCGAACCCGTCACGGACATGGACCACTGGGGCGTCGTCGAGCGCTGGGACATGGCCGAGGATGGCCGAGGCGATTGCGAGGAGTATGTCAACGTCAAGCGCAAGCGCCTCGTCGAGGCCGGCGTCCCGCGACGCGCCCTGCGGGTGGTGGTGGTGATCGACGAGGAGAACGCGGGCCATGCGGTGCTGATGCTGCGCACGGACCGCGGCGACTACATCCTCGACAACAAGCGCAACGCCGTCCTGCCCTGGCACCAAACGGGCTATGTCTATGTCAAGCGCGAGAGCCAGGATCGGATCGGCTGGGTGGCGCTGGGTGGCGTCGCCGGCCCGCAGATGGCGCAGCGCTGAGGCGCCGGACGGAAACAGCGAAGGATTGCGGGGCCCGGTCACGTCCCACCCCACCCGTCCCGAACGGGCTTCGCGAGCGGAGGCCCGGCGTCGACAAGTCTCCGGGCCTTTCGCGTTTAGGGGCCTCAATCATCCAACGTCGCGCGGCCGCGCAGCTTCTTGACGCCGGCGCGCCGCACCTTGGCCTCGACGCGGCGCTTCTTCGAGGCCAGCGTCGGGCGTGTGGCGATGCGCGGTTTCGGACGGACCGAGGCCTTGCGCAGCAGGTCCACGAGGCGCGACAGCGCGTCCGCCCGGTTTTCGGCCTGGGTGCGGAAGCGTTCGGCCGTTATGACGATCTCGCCCTCGGCTGTCAGGCGGCGGCCGGCCAGCCCGACCAGACGCGCGCGCATGTCCTCGCCCATTCCGGCCAGGCGGTCGATCGCGAAGCGCAGCTGGACGGCGCTCGCAACCTTGTTGACGTTCTGCCCGCCGGGTCCGGACGCGCGAACGAAGGTCTCGGTGACATCGGCCGGATCGAGTGCGATGGAACGGGTGATGCGGATCATGCGCATCTTGTGGCGGGCAAGGGATTGGCGGGCAAGCGTTGATGCGTCATCGGCGGGCTTCGCCCAGCCGATCCCGGGCCACCCTCACCACCGTCATGGCCGGATCCAGGCCCGGCCATGACGCGCTGGCGGGCAAGCCCTATGACAAGACCCTTGCGGCGGCGGGGCAATTGCGCTTTGAGCGGCGCCACGTCCCGCCAGCCACCAAACCAGCCGCGACGGATCGCCATGGCCGCACCCCTCTCGCCCAAAGCCTTTCCCGTCTCCTGGGATCAGTTCCACCGCGACGCGCGCGCTCTCGCCTGGCGTCTGACGGACGCGGGCCCCTTCGAGGCCATCGTCTGCATCACGCGCGGCGGGCTGGTGCCGGCGGCGATCGTCTGCCGGGAGCTCGGCCTGCGCGTGATCGAGACGATCGGCATCGCCAGCTACCACGATTACAAGACCCAGTCGGAACTGAAGGTGGTGAAGGACATCGCCCCCTCGATCCGTGCCATCGGCGACGGCAAGGGCAAGGGCGTTCTGATCCTCGACGACCTCGTCGATACCGGCAAGACCGCCCGCGTGGTGCGAGAGATGCTGCCCAACGCGCATTTCGCCACCGTCTATGCCAAGCCGGAGGGGCGGCCGATGGTCGACACCTTCATCACGGAGGTGAGCCAGGACACCTGGATCTATTTTCCGTGGGACATGGGCCTCGCCTATGTCGAGCCCATCGCCAAGGAAACGAAGTCCTGAGCCTGTCCTGATGCGCCCGTCCTACGTCCTGTCGCTGTCCTGTCCGAACAGGGCGGGCATTGTCGCTGCCGTTTCCGGCTACCTGTTCGAGCAGAACTGCAACATCCTCGACGCGCAACAGTTCGACGACACCGCGTCGCGCACCTTCTTCATGCGGGTGGTGTTCGACCTGTTGCCCGAGGCGCCGGCCTTCGAGGCCATCGCCCGGGGCTTCGAGCCGCTGGCCGAGCGCTTCTCGATGCAGCATCGGCTGCGCCCGATGGAGCAGCGGGCGAAGGTGCTGATCGCGGTGTCGAAGTTCGACCATTGCCTCGCCGACCTGATCTATCGCTGGCGGATCGGCGAGTTGCCGATGGACATCGTCGGCGTGATCGCCAACCACCCGCGCGAGACCTACAACCACCTCGATCTCGCCGACATACCGTTCCATTACCTGCCCGTCAGCCGCGAGACCAAGCTGGAGCAGGAGGCGGCGTTCTGGGCCACCGTGCAGGCCTCCGGCGCCGAGCTCGTCGTGCTGGCCCGCTACATGCAGATCCTGTCGGACGGGCTGGCCTCGAAGCTGTCGGGGCGCTGCATCAACATCCATCACTCCTTCCTGCCGAGCTTCAAGGGCGCCAAGCCCTACAATCAGGCCCACGCCAAGGGCGTGAAGCTGATCGGCGCGACAGCCCATTACGTGACCGCGCAGCTCGACGAGGGTCCGATCATCGATCAGGATGTGGAACGCATCAGCCATCGCGACAGCCCGGACGACCTGATCCGCAAGGGGCGCGACATCGAGCGGCGTGTGCTCGCCCGGGCGCTGCGCTACCATCTGGAGGATCGCGTGCTGCTGAACGGCGGCAAGACGGTCGTCTTCAGCTAGCCCGAAACGCTGCTACACGCGCCCTTAACCCGCCTCTGGCAGGGTCACCCGAGCGTCATGAGTTCGAGGGGCCAGTCCGTGGTCACCGTTGCGTCCAGCGTTCGCGAGGGCAATCGCCCGACCTACAGCTTCGTGCTGCCGCTCTTCAACGAAGAAGCCGTGCTGCCGATCCTCATGCACCGGCTCGATGCGCTGATGGAGAAGCTCGACGGGACGGCCGAGGTCATCTTCGTCGATGACGGAAGCACCGACACGACGGGTATCGTCGCCGCCGGCCGTGCCAAGGATGACCCGCGTTACCGCTATGTGGCGCTGTCACGCAATTTCGGCCAGCAGATCGCCATCACCGCTGGCATCGACGCGGCCGAGGGCGACGCGGTCATCATCATGGATGCCGACCTGCAGGATCCGCCCGAGGTGGTGCTGGAGCTCGCCGCGAAATGGCGCGAGGGCTATGACATCGTCTATGCCCAGCGGCTCAGCCGCGAGGGCGAGACAGCGATGAAACTGGTGACGTCGCGGCTGTTCTACCGGCTGATGCGCAAGCTGACCGCCGTCAACATCCCCGACAATGTCAGCGACTTCCGCCTTGTCGATCGCAAGGCGATCGAGGCCTTCCGGGCCATGCCGGAGCGGGACCGTTTCGTGCGCGGCATGTTCGGCTGGATGGGCTTCCGGCAGGTCGCGGTGCCGTTCCATCGCCCGCCGCGCGCGGCGGGCCAGACCAAATATTCCTGGCGCAAGCTCACCGCGCTCGCCTTCGACTGCATCGTCGGTTTCTCCGACGTGCCGCTGCGCCTTGCGCTGTGGATGGGCGCGCTCGTTTCCCTGGCCGCGCTGACCTATGGCGGGTGGGTCCTGCTCTCGGCGCTCCTCACGGGCAATGCCGGGATGGTGCCGGGCTGGGCCTCCACCATCGTGGTGCTGTCGCTGATCGGCGGCATCAATCTCATCACCACCGGCATCATCGGGCTCTATGTCGGGCGCATCCACCGCGAGGTGAAGCAGCGGCCGCTCTATGTCATCGGGCGCGTCGAGGGCTTTTCCGATCGCGCCGTGCCGGTCAGCCGCGAGGATGCGGTGTGGCCGCGCCAGCGCGCCGCCTGAACCGCGCCATGACCGATTATCCCGTCAGCACCCGCCCGGTCGCCACGGCGTCGCGCCTGCGGCTTGCACCCGATCAGGTCGTGGGGCTGGCCGTGTTCTGCGCCGTCGCGCTGATGATCGCGCCGCAGGGCTCGGCGCTGCTCGGCGATCCCGACACGCAATGGCACATCGCCAGCGGACGCTGGATCCTCGACAACCGCGCCTTCCCGGTCGTCGATCCGTTCTCCTACACCTTCGGCGGGCAGCCCTGGATCGCCAAGGAATGGGGCGGGCAGATCGCTCTGGCGCTCGCCCACAAGGCTGGCGGCTGGTTCGGCGTCGCGATGCTGACGACGCTGTGCTGCGCACTGGCCTTCGCCATCGCGGCGCGCGCGGCGGCGCGGCGGATGTCGGCCGTGCAGTCGCTGGCGCTGGCGGTGGCCTGCATCATGTTCGCCAATGGCGGCGTGCTGGCGCGGCCGCACATCATCACGCTGCCGCTGGTGGCGTGGTTCGCGAGCCGGCTCGCCGACGCGCTCGATGAGCCCGCCGCGTCCTCCCCGCCCTGGGGGCTGCTGCCCGTCATGACGGTGTGGGCGAACAGCCACGGCCTGTTCACCATCGGCTTCGCGATGGCGGGCGCTGTCGGGCTGCAGGCGCTGATCGACGCGCCCGCGGCACGGCGCGCGCGCGTCGCAGCCATATGGGCCGCCTTCGGTGCGGGGCTGGTCGCGGCCGCCTGCATCAACCCCTATGGCCTGCAGCCGATCTGGATGACGCTGCAGATGGCCGACGGAGAGCCCACCGAGTTCATCGCCGAGTGGCGGATGCTGCGCTTTTCGGGCGTCGAGGCGCTCGGCTATGTCGTGCTGGCGGTGTCGCTCATGGCCTGCGCGCGGCGCCCCGTGGCAAACCTCGGGCGGCTGCTGATCCTGGCCTTCGTGGGCTACATGATGGTCAAGCATGTGCGCTTCACCGTGCAGTTCGCCATCGTGGCCACGGTGTTCGCCGCCCTGCCGCTGGCGGCGTGGCTGAAACGTCCGGCCGAGACCGGACGGGACGGTGGCTCGGAGGGGCCGTTCATCGCCGCGCTCGCGCTGGCGGCCGGCCTCGCGGTGGCGATGTCGGCATCGCTTCCCCGCCCGACCACTCCCCCTCGCGTGACGCCTTCGCACGCCATCGAGGCGGCGCGCGCCGCAGGTCTCACGGGTCCGGTGTTCAACGCCTACGATTTCGGCGGACATCTGGCGCTGATCGGCATCCCGACCTTCATCGACGGGCGCACCGACCAGCTCTACATCGGGGGCTGGCGTCGCCGGCTCGAAGCTGCGCTCAACGCCGATGGGCCCGACGCGCTCGCTGCGTTCATGGCGCCCTATGCACCGCGCTGGGCGCTGCTGATCCCCGGCACGCCCGAAGCCCGCCAGATCGCCGCGCTCGGCTGGCGCGAGGTGCATCGCGATGCGCATGCCGTGGTGTTGAGCCGGGACTGACCGCATCACTCCCGCGCCGTCGCGGCCGGGGATCGGCGGGTCAAACGTGCCGATGACGGCCAGGCGACCTGTCCGGCAGGCGAACTGTCGAGGCCCGCGTTTGACGGCCGCGCGCTTTTGGGCTGAAGCTGGATCTCCAGAGGAACGCCCCGAAAGCAAACGACCAGGACCGAGAAGCCAGTCATGGCCCGACCCGAACTGAACGTGGCCGCGACGCGGCGCACGTTGTGGAGTGCGCTGCTCGACGCCGCCGCCACCCACGGCAAGGCAACCATCATCGTCGAGGATCCGGAGCGCCAGCCGCTGACCTATGGCCGGCTGATCCTTGGCGCGCTGGTGCTGGGCGACAAGCTCGCAGCGATCACCGCGCCGCGCGAGCGGGTGGGCGTGCTCCTGCCCAGCGTGCAGGGCTGTGCGGTCACGCTGTTCGGACTGGCGGCCCACGCCCGCGTGCCGGCGATGCTCAATTTCACCGCCGGCGTGAAGAATCTGCGCGCCGCCTGCGAGATCGGCCGGATCGGCACCATCGTCACGTCCCGCCGCTTCGTCGAGCAGGGCAAGCTTGACGATGTCGCCGCCGCTCTCGGCGAGGGCCGGCGGATCGTTCACCTCGAGGATGTGCGCAAGCAGATCACCAGCAGCGACAAGATCAGGGGCGTGATCGGCAGCCTCCTTGCGCGCCGCAAGCCCGGCGCAACGCTCTCGCCCGATGACGAGGCGGTGGTGCTGTTCACCTCCGGCACGGAAGGCGCGCCGAAGGGTGTCGTGCTGTCGCATGCCAACCTTGTCGCGAACGCGCTGCAGATCTGGGCGCATGCCGACGGCATCCTGAGCACGTGCGATGTATTGATGAACCCGCTGCCCGTCTTCCACTCCTTCGGGCTGACGGCCGGCACCCTGATGCCGATCCTCAACGGCATGAAGGTGGTGCTCTATCCGAGCCCCCTGCATTACAAGCAGGTGCCCAAGCTGATCGCGGACGTGAAGGCGACCGTCCTGCTCGGCACCGATACCTTCCTGCAGGGCTACGCCCGCGCGGCCGAGCCGGGCGAGCTCGGATCCGTGCGCTTCGTCGTGGCCGGCGCGGAACGGGTGAAGGACGAGACGCGCCGCTTGTGGGCGCCGTTCGGGACGAAGGTCCTCGAAGGGTATGGCTGCACGGAGTGTTCGCCGGTGTTGAGCTGCAACACACCCGGCGACGGCGAGAAGGCCGGCAGCGTCGGCAGGCTCTTGCCCGGGATCACGGCAAGGCTCGAACCGGTCGAAGGGATCGAAACCGGCGGGCGGCTGGTGGTGACCGGTCCCAATGTCATGCTCGGCTATCTTCTGGCCGACCGCCCCGGCGAGGTTGTCGCACCGCCCGATCGCTGGCACGACACCGGCGACATCGTCGATATCGACGAGGCCGGCTTCGTCACGATCAAGGGCCGCGCCAAGCGGTTCGCCAAGCTCGGCGGCGAGATGGTGTCGCTGGCGGCGGTGGAGACGATGATCTCGGAGCTCTGGCCGGGCCACAACCATGTGGTTGTCGCCCTGCCCGACCCACGCAAGGGCGAGCAGCTCGTCCTCGTCACGGAAAAGCCGGATGCCGACCGCAAGACGCTTCAGGCGGCGGCGCAGGCGCATGGCTTCCCCGAGCTGTGGATCCCGCGCGCGCTGCTGGTGACGCAGGCGATCCCCGTGCTCGGATCGGGCAAGGTGGACTATGCCGCCACCCGCGAGCTTGCCATGACCATGCGCGCGCTGATGTGAGGGCACAGGGTTGTCCCGCGCCCGCGAAGCGTGGCACATGGCCTGACGGCTCGCGCGGCCCCTTGGCGAAACTGGTAGACGCACGCGACTTAAAATCGCGGGCCTTATGGCGTCCGGGTTCGACCCCCGGAGGGGCCACCATCGCGTGGGGTTTCGTCAGGGCGGGTCAAGGCGCTTGATCGGCGGGCGGGAACGCTGTCAGCTTCACGGCATGACCAGCATCGCCTTCAAGTCCCGCCTCATCCGTGAGTTCGGCTCGCCTGCGGTCGTGATCGATCTCGATATCGTCGAGCGCAACATCGCCCGCGTGCAGGCCTTGTGCGATGCGGCCGGCGTCGCCAATCGGCCGCACATCAAGACCCACAAGAGCCCGGTGATCGCCGCGATGCAACGCGATGCCGGCGCCCGCGGCATCACCTGCCAGAAGCTCGGCGAGGCCGAGGTGATGGCCGATGGCGGTCTCGACGACATTCTCATCAGCTACAACATCCTCGGTGCGGACAAGATCGAGCGGCTCGGCGCGCTGGGCCGGCGCGTGTCCGTCACGGTTGCGGCCGACAACCCCGTGACCGTGAAGGGGCTGGCGCGGGCGGGAGAGATCGCAGGCCGGCCGCAGCGCGTGGTGGTGGAGTGCGACACCGGCCGCAAGCGCGCGGGCGTCGAGACGCCCGGCGAGGCGATCGCGCTGGCGCGGATGATCGCGGCCACACCGCATCTCTCCTTCGCCGGCTTGCTGATGTATCCGCCGGAGGATGGCTGGCCGGCGACGCAGCGCTTCGTCGACACGGTGCGCGCCGCACTGGCCGGCGACGGGGTCGCTCTCGACATCGTCTCCACCGGCGGCACGCCGAACCTCGCCCATCTCGGCGAACTGGCGGGCGCAACCGAGCATCGCGCCGGCACCTATGTCTTCAACGACCGCATGATGATGGCCTGCGGGCAGGCGAGCCTCGCCGACTGCGCGCTCACGGTCTACGCCACCGTCGTCAGCCGCGCCGCGCCGGAGCGGGGCATCCTCGATTCGGGCTCCAAGACGCTGACGGCCGATCCGGGCGGCGGGCTCGACGGCTTCGGACTGATCCTCGAGCATCCGCAGGCACGCATCCACAAATTGGCGGAAGAACACGGATTTCTCGATCTGTCGGCGTGCAACGAGCGCCCCGAGGTGGGCGACATCGTGCGGGTCGTCCCAAACCATGTCTGCGTCGTCTGCAACATGGTGGACCGTTACGTGGCTGTGAGAGGCGAGGAGATCATCGGAGAGATCGCGGTCGCCGCGAGGGGCAGGCTCGGCTAGAGGGCTCAACCGGTGGCCCGCCAGCCATAGATCCAGGCGTGGCGGCGGGCGAGACCTGCGTCCCCGATGCGGCCCATGATGAAGTCGCGCACGGTCGAGACCGGGAACCCGGCGTGATAGGCGGCGACGTTGCGTCGCCCGAGCGCCTGGACCTGTTCGGCTCGCGGGCGGCGCTCGGCCGCATACGCCGCCACCGCCCGCGGCACCGCATCGGCCGCGCGGTCGGCGATCGCCGGCGGGATCAGCCGGGCCAGCACCGCCGCATCCTCGATGGCGAGACCGGCGCCCTGCGCCATGAACGGCAGCACCGGGTGCGCCGCATCGCCGGCCAGGGCGACACGGCCGCGCCCCATCCCGGCGCCCTTGCGGTCGAACAGCGACCAGCGCCGCCAGGATGGCGCGGCCTTCGTCAGGTCGCGCAGCGCAGGCGCGGCATCCGCGATCAGCGGCGCGATGTCGGCGGGGTCGGCATCATGGTCCCAGTCCTGCAAGGGCAGCTGACCGGCGCGGATCAGCACGAGGTTGATCTGTGAACCATTTGCAACGGGATAGTGCACGGCGTGGTGGTTCTGCCCCAGCCACAGATTCACGGCCGGCTTGCGCATGAAATGCGGCGCGGCCGCCGCCGGGATCAGGGTGCGCCACGCCTCGTAGCCGAGAAACTCCAGCGGCTTGCGATCCCCGATCAGGACGCGCACCTGCGAGCGCACGCCATCGGCGCCGATCAGCAGGCGCGCGCGCACCGCTTCGGTCGCACCGCGGTCGTTCTCAAGCGTCACAATCACGGCCTCGGGCGTCTCGGCGATGGCCGTCACTGTTCGACCGACGAGAAGCCTCAGGTTTGCGCTCATGCGCGCCTCGTCGAGCAGCGCCGTCTGCAGGTCGGCGCGGCGCAGCGCCCAGAACGGCGCATCGTGGCCGCCACCTTCGTTCATCGGCATACCGGCATAGGCACGCGGGTCGCCCCACCGCCGGATGTCGAGCCGGGCAGGCGCCGTGGCGAACCGGG
Organism: uncultured Allobosea sp.; assembly: GCA_964508635.1. Lineage (GTDB taxonomy): Bacteria > Pseudomonadota > Alphaproteobacteria > Rhizobiales > Beijerinckiaceae > Allobosea. The sequence continues at coordinate 13,210 of CAZDUL010000071.1, forward strand.
CGACGCCGGGGGCAAGGCCGAGCAGCTTCAGCACGGAGGTGGCGTTGGGCGACAGTTGCAGCCCCGCGCCGACCTCGGAAAACCCGGTCCGGCGCTCGGCCAGCAGCACCCGGATTCCCGCCCGCGACAGCGCAATCGCCGCGGTGAGACCCGCTACACCGGCGCCGGCGATCAGGACAGGCACATCGAGCATGGACAGCGACGCAGATCCGCAAGGGGCCAGTGCGATGAAGGCAGTCGGCCCGGCCTTCGAGGTGATGCGATCAGGCTGCTTTCGCGCCCGCCTCCTCGCCATGCCACGCACATTCGGCCGGTGCGCAGCCGCCGTCCAGCGTGGGATCGTACCGGTAAAGCGTCGAGCAATAGGGGCAGACGATCTCGCTCTCGTCACCCATGTCGAGGAAGACATGGGGGTGGTCGAGCGGCGGCAGCGCGCCGATGCACATGAATTCCTTCGCGCCGATGCGCACGACCGGCACGCCGGGCTCGTTGTGGAAATGCGGAATGCCGTCCGTGGCCATCGCGGCTCTCCTGTCGATCGTCGGGCGAGCTATAACGGTGGCCCGGGCGGGCGCAAGGGGCCGTTGGTCACGAAGCCCGCCGTTCAGAGCAATCGCAAGCCCCTGAAGCTGGCATGGCCATCGCGCCCGACGATGATGTGATCGTGCACGACGATGCCCATCGCCTTCGCCACCTCGACGATCTCGCGGGTCATGCGGATGTCGGCCTGGCTCGGCGTCGGATCGCCAGAGGGGTGATTGTGCACCAGGATGACCGCGGTGGACGACAGCTCCAGCGCACGGCGCACGATCTCGCGCGGATAGACCGGCGTGTGGTCCACCGTCCCCGTCTGCTGCACCTCGTCCGCGATCAGCGCGTTCTTCCTGTCGAGGAACAGGATGCGGAACTGCTCGCGCGGCTCGAACGCCATCGCCGCGCGGCAATAGTCGATCACCGATGTCCAGCTCGACAGCACGGGCCGCGCCGCCACAGCGCCGCGCGCGAGCCGCTGGCCGGCGGCCGCGACGATGCGCAGGTCGATCGCCACCGCCTCGCCGACCCCGGGCACCTCGACGAGGCGCGAGACGGGCTGCGTCAGCACCTCCGCGAAGGAGCCGAAGCGGCGGATCAGGTCCTTGGCGATCGGCTTGACATCGCGGCGCGGAATCGAGCGGAACAGCACAAGCTCCAGCAGTTCGTAGTCGGCCAGGGCCTCGCCGCCGACCTGCCCGAAACGCTCGCGCAGCCGCTCGCGATGGCCGAGATAGTGCGGTTCGGAACCCTCGGACGCATCGGGCATGTGGGGCGGGCCCTCAGCACTGGGGTTGATCGGCGGGCTCACGCCTTGCCGATGGGATAATCAAGACCGGCGGGCGAAAGCGTGAAGATCTCGACACCCGTCTCAGTAACACCGACGGTATGCTCGAACTGGGCGGAGAGCGAGCGATCGCGCGTCACGGCCGTCCAGCCGTCGGACAGCACCTTCACATGCGGCTTGCCGAGGTTGATCATCGGCTCGATGGTAAACAGCATGCCGGGCTCCAGGCGCGGTCCCTCACCGCATACGCCATAATGCAGGATGTTCGGCGCATCGTGAAACACCTGGCCGAGGCCATGGCCGCAGAAATCGCGCACCACCGAACAGCGCTCGGCCTCGGCGTAGCTCTGGATGGCGTGGCCGATGTCGCCGGTATGGCCGCCCGGCCGCACGGCGGCAATCCCGCGCATCAGCGCTTCGTGCGTGATCTCGCACAGGCGCTCGGCCTTCCGCGGGATGGCACCGGCTGCATACATGCGGCTGGAATCGCCGTGCCAGCCCTCGACGATCAGGGTGTAGTCGATGTTGACGATGTCGCCCTCGCGCAGCGGCTTGTCGTCCGGCATCCCATGGCAGACAACGTGGTTGATCGAGGTGCAGCAGGAATAACGATAGCCCCGATAGTTCAGTGTCGCCGGATAGGCGCCGTGATCCATGGCGAACTCGAACAGCAGCCGGTCGATCCGGCTCGTCGTCACGCCCGGGCGGACATGCGGGGCGATCATGTCGAGCCCTTCCGCCACCAGCCGGCCCGCCTTGCGCATGGCGGCGAACGCCTCCGGGCCGTGCCGTCTGATCTCGGCCAGGCGGCGGCGCGGCTGCAGGGAGGTGTCGGTCGAAGCCATGGAAGGGTTCTTGCCCCAAAGAGGCGGCCTGGTCGAGAGGTCTCGTCCAGAGGCTGCCGATCCAGATGTAGCAAGCGCCGCCCGCCGCGCAACCATGCAGGCGATGCGGGGCCCGGCCTCCGTCACCGGCACTCCAGGCTGCAGGCGGGTCGGAAGCTTATCCCGTCCGGAGCCTACCCGGACCGATGCGACGTCTGGCCGGCCGTCGCTGCGGCATGGTCGCCACGGGGAGGACGCCGCGAGCGGTGCGGCGCGCGCGCCGAACGGCCGGGAGGCGCACCCCTTGGCCGCTGCGCGGCGCGGGTGTAGGGGGACGGCCCATGACAGCCCCATCGCCACGCGAGCCGTTCGCCGACACGCAGCCCGGCTCAGGCCCGCTCGACAGTCCGGCCTTCGGAGCCCATGCCCCGAGCGGCTTCGTCGCCTGGGCTCTGGCGCGCACGCGGGCGTCGGGCAAGGGCTGGCTCAGCCGGCGCATGGCCTTCCTGCTGCGCCGCCTCGCCATCCGCTCGCTCAAGGGCCAACCGCTGGATGTGGACGCCTTCGGCGCCAGGATGCGCCTGTATCCGCAGGCCAACATCTGCGAGAAGCGCGTGCTGTTCATGCCGCAGCACTTCGATGTGGCGGAACGCGCCGCGCTGGAGACGCGCATCACCGACGACTACCGCTTTGTCGATATCGGCGCGAATGTCGGCGTCTATTCGCTGTTCGTCGCGGCGCGGGCCGGCTCGCGGGCGCGCATCCTGGCGGTCGAGCCGCAACCTCAGGTGTTCAACAAGCTCGCCTGGAACATCGCGCAGAACCCGGCGGGCACGATCAAGGCGGTGGCATGCGCGGTCGCGGACAAGGCGGGCGAGCTGACCCTGTTCCTCGACCCGCGCAACGAGGGCGAGTCCAGCGTGCGCGTTCTGAGCTCCAGTACGGTGCGCTCGGTGCAGGTGCCGGCGGTGACGCTGCTCGACCTGCTGGTGAACGAAGGATTTACCCGTGTCGATGGCATGAAGGTCGATGTCGAGGGCGCGGAAGACCTCATCCTCGAACCCTTCTTCGCCACCGCACCCGAAAGCCTGTGGCCGAAGCTGCTCATCCTCGAGGATTCCGCCAGTCGCTGGGGCGTGGATCTCGGCGCGATCCTGACGCGCGCCGGATATGTTCCGATCGCACGCTCGAAGCTCAACCTGATCTACGAACGCGCCGGCTGAAGCGCAGGCGCGATGATGGGAATGCGGTGCGACACGGTGATCGCATCGAGCCTGACGCCGCAGACATAGGCCAGTGCCTCGACGCCGCGCGCCACCGCCCGCTCGAAGGCGCGGGCGTAGGCCGGGTCGATGTCCTGCGCCAGCGCGAAGCGCTCTGCGTCCATCTGCACGATGAACAGCATCACGGCGCGGCACCCCGCCTCGGCCACGTCGCCCAGATCCTCAAGATGCTTCGCCCCGCGACGGGTGACCGAATCAGGGAACTCGACCAGCCCTGCCTGTCGCATCAGATGGACGTTCTTGACCTCGACGAAGGCATCGGGCCTGCCTTGCCCCGATAGCACGATGTCGACGCGGCTGCTGCGTCCGTAGGGCACCTCGCGTCTCAGCGTCCCGTAACCTGCCAGTTCGGGGATGGCACCCGAGCCGATCGCCTCCTCCGCCAGCCGGTTGGGATGGCCGGTGTCGATCGAGACAAGCTGCGGCCCCTTCCAGCCGAAATCAGCCTCGACAAGTTTCCAGCCATGCCTGAGCTTGCGGGCGGGATCGTCGCTGACCGACAGCCACACGCGCGCGCCCGGGGTGTTGAGCCCCAGCATCGAGCCCGGATTGGGGCAATGCGCTGTCACCACGGCGCCATCATCCAGTGCAACGTCGGCGAAAAAGCGCTTGTAGCGCCGGATCAGGCGGCCGGAGACCAGGGGCGGAAGCTGCATGACCGCCTCCCTGCCGCAAGGCGCTCGCGCCGGTCAAGCCGGCCTGACCGCTTGAGCCGTCGACCCTCCTGACCTACCTGCGGAGAACCGGAACCGGAGTCTCCACGACCCATGTCCCACCGCATCGTCACCGCCGCCCTGCTGATCATCGGGGACGAGATCCTGTCGGGGCGCACCAAGGACAAGAACATCGGCTACATCGCCGAATATCTCACCGCGATCGGCATCGACCTCAAGGAGGTCCGCATCGTGCCGGACGAGGAGGCGCAGATCGTGGCTGCGGTGAACGCGCTGCGGACCCGCTACACCTACCTGTTCACCACCGGCGGCATCGGGCCGACCCATGACGACATCACCGCCGACTGCATCGCCAAGGCGTTCGGCGTGCCGATCGACGTCGATCCGCGCGCGGTGGCCGTGATGCGCGAGCGTTTCAGGCCGGAGGAGCTCAACGAGGCGCGTCTGCGCATGGCGCGCATCCCGCAGGGCGCGGACCTCGTCCACAACAGCTACAACAAGGTGCCGGGCTTCCGCATCGGGAACGTGATCGTGATGGCGGGAGTCCCCGTCATCATGCAGGCCATGCTGGACGCGGTGGCACCGACGCTGGAAACCGGCGTGAAGCTGCTCTCAGAGACCGTGCGAGCCAACCTGCGCGAAGGCGACCTCGGCGAGCCGCTGAGGGCCGTCGCCAAGGCGCATCCCGATGCCATCATCGGCTCCTACCCGTTCTGGGACGAAAACGGGCAGCCCAACACGAACCTCGTGGTGCGCGCGCGCGATCCCGAAGCGCTGGCCGCAGCCAAGGCTGCGGTGGAGGCGATGGTCGCCGAATTGCGCCAGCCCGCTACGGCCGGTGCATGACCTTGCCTGGCGCCCGTGCCGTGACGCGTCGGCGCGCCCTGCGCAAGGCGGTCGCCGGCCTCGCAGCGGCGGCGTGGCTGAGGGTCGGGTCGGCAAGGGCCCTCACTGCTGATGTCGATGCCGTCGTCGTCGGAGCCGGTGCGGCCGGGATCGAGGCAGCGCGCACCTTGATCGACGAGGGCCTGAGCGTGCGCGTGATCGAGGCGCGGGCGCGCATCGGCGGGCGGGCCTACACCGATGCCTCGCTCGGCCACCCGTTCGATGCCGGAGCTGAGATCATCCACTTCGCCGATCGCAACCCCTGGGTGCCCATCGCGCGTGATCTGGGCCGCGAGATCGAGACCGGCGGCTGGCGTTCCGGCGGCTGGCAGGTCCATGCGCAGGGCCGACCGCTCTCAGCGGCGCAGCGCGCGCGACGCTGGCAGGCCTTCCGCGCCATGGAAGCGGCGCAACAGCGCGTGCTCGACAGCGGGCGCGATCTGTCGCTCGCTGAAGCGGTCGCGGATCTCGACCCCGATCTGCGCGAAACCGCACGGTCCGGTTTGCTGCTCGTGCTCGGTGAGGACGGCGAGCGCATCTCGGTGCTCGACAACATGAGCCTGTGGAGCGGACCGGACTTCACCACCCGCGACGGATATGGCGCGCTGGTGAGAGCGCATGGCGAACGCGTGTTCGCAGGCCTGCCGGTTCAGCTATCGACCCCGGCCACGGCCATCGACTGGGGTGGCGGGAGCGTGCGCATCGCCACGCCTGCTGGCACGATCAGAGCGCGCGCAGCAATCGTCACCGTTCCCGTCGGGGTCCTGAAGCGGGAGGCGATCCGCTTCAGCCCGCGCCTGCCAGATCCGACACTGGCAGCCCTTGACGGCATCGGCATGGGCGCGCTGACCAAGATCGCGCTGCGGCTCGATGGCGAGCGCTTCGGCCTGTCGGAGTCGACGACACTGATGGAAGCCGGCTTGGCCAGCCGCATGACGATGATCGAGATGTTTCCCGGAGGCAAACCGCTCGCCATCGCGATCACCGGCGGCGATTTCGCAAGGGGGCTTACCGAGGCAGGCGAGGCAGCCGCCATTGCGGCCGTGACGGACATGCTGGCGGCGATCCTCGGCGAGCGGGTTCGCGCGCATGTTGCCGCAGGCAGGCTGGCGGGATGGTGGACGGACGCGCACAGCTTCGGCGCCTACTCGGTCTGCCGGCCCGGCGCTGCATCGGCGCGGACCGCCCTCGCCGCCCCGATTGCCGAACGGTTGTGGTTCGCCGGCGAGGCGACGGCCGGCGGCGGTGCGATGACGGTGGGCGGCGCGACGATCGCCGGGCGAGAGGCTGCGCTCGCGCTGGCGCGCGCGCTTAGAGGTTGAGGATCCGGTCGCCTTCAGGCGAGGCGCATGGTGCGCCAGAGTTCGGGTTCGACGCCGAACACCTCCATGAAGGCGGCGCGCGCCGTGGCTTCATCGGCGAAGCCCGCCTCGAGAAAGACTTCCCCGATCTGTGCGCCACGGCTTGCAAGATCGCGCAGGCGCCGGGCAAGCGCCGCGACCCGCAACCGGGTCAGCATGCGGTGGAACTGCGCCGAGCCGTCCGCGCCGCAGTCGCCGACGACGGCGCAGAGCACCCGATCCTCCGGAACACCCAGCCAATCGGCGAGGTCGGCGGCGCTCAGGAACGGATCGTCGAGATGACGCTCGGCCATCGCGAGCGCAGCGTCGCGCAACCGGTTGGCGGCGCGCATCTGGTCCGCATCCACAAGCGCCGACCGGACAAGGGCGAGCATGCGGCTGCGCACGAGGGGGACCATGGTGTCGAGAAGCGGCAGCCGGGGATCGGCGAGTTCCCGCACGAAGGCGCGAATGGCGGTGAAGGCGGGATTCTGGTTCGACAGGACGGCGAGGCCGCCATCGCCGCGCCGGGTCAGCAGCTCCGACACGAGCTCGCGGCAACAGCTGTCGAGCCGGATGCCGACAAACCGCACGCCGGCCGGCACGCTGATCCGGCTTGCGCGCATGCCATCGAGCAGCACGCCCGCATTGGCGTCGACATCAACCTCGCGGCCGTCCTGCCATGCGCGGAACCGCCCTGCAACGGCAAAGGACAGCGTAAACCCTTCGAGGTTCCGGGCCGCCATGCTGTCGCTGCGCCACATCTCGACCCCGGCGGCATCGAACCAGCTGAGACCCAGACCCGGGAGCTCCATCACATCGATCCGAAGATGCCGTGGCCCGCCCTGCCGCAGGACCACATCGAGCTCGACCACGGCGCCCTCGCAGGCCGGGCGCAGGCGTTCCCATTCGAGACGCTCACCGACAAGCTCGGCGGCGCGAAGATCGACAGCACATTCGACCTTGCGGGCGGTCTCGCCGGCGCAGGTCTGCTGCAGGGACTTCAGGCCTGACGGGATCACCGAACCGGTGCGCGCCATCCGGTTCACGGCTCGCCGCTCCGGTCCGAAGCGCCGCGCCTGCCCGTCCGGCCCAGCCGAAGCGCGGTGCTCACCTGCGCTGACATCGCCAACTCGCCCCCTTCGAGCCAATAATCGTCTTCTGCACCCGATTTGCCGCGGCCAGAGGCGTATTCCGGCCCGCATCGGATCTGCACAATGCCAGCCGCATCTCATCCCCCCGATTGGGGGATGGCACGACCCGAGACGGGGCGACACCGGCGATGATCCCGGACAGGCCATGCAACCACCACCGCTGCGCCGTTCACGGAACGCAAAGTTTCATGACGTCCAATTGTCGCCCGCGGCAGAGCACCAATCACCGATCATCGCGAGCATCGCCCATGCACGCCCCCTCGCAGTCGCGCTGCGGACATCTCGCGCCGCGTCGCGGCAACGCTGAAGTCACGCCAGACTCCGCCGGGAGCAGCTCGCACCGGGCGAGCGCAGGCGCGCCTCAATCGACGCTTCGCGGTACTCTTGATCTCCTGGCCGGGCGAGCGCATCACGCCATCATGGCGCAGCCGTCAGACAGCCGTCTTCTGGTGTTCGATTCCGGACTGGGCGGGCTGACCGTGCTCGACGCGATCCGACGGGAGCTGCCCGGCGCATCGGTGCGCTATCTGGCGGACGATGCCGGCTTTCCGTATGGAAGCTGGGCGGAGGACGCGCTCATCGAGCGGGTGGTGTCGGTGATCGCAGCCGAACTCGCCCGCCATCCGGCCGATGCCGTCGTCATCGCCTGCAACACGGCCTCGACGCTGGTGCTGCCGGCCCTGCGCGAACGGCTGACGATCCCCGTAATTGGAACCGTTCCGGCGATCAAGCCGGCGGCGCAGCAGACGCGCTCCGGGCTCGTTTCGGTGCTGGCCACGCCCGGCACCGTGCGGCGCGACTACACGAAGGCGCTGATCGCAACCTATGCAGCCGACATCGCCATCACGCTGGTCGGCGCAACAGGGCTTGCCGCCCTAACCGAGGCCGAGATGCGGGGCGATCCGCCCGATGACGCTGCGATATGCGCCGAAATCGAGCCCTGTTTCGTCACACGCGAAGATGATGGCGCGCGCACCGACGTGGTGGTTCTCGCCTGCACGCATTATCCCCTGCTGCTCAAGCGCTTCGTTCGCATCGCGCCGTGGCCGGTGGCCTGGATCGACCCCGCGCCAGCGATCGCCCGGCGCACCGCAAGCGTGCTCGGCCTGCCGAGACCACAGATGACGGGGGTTCCATCGTCAGGTCCGTCCATCGCAAGCATCGGCGAGGCATCGTTCACCAGCGGCCGCTCGCCGGGCGCGGATGTCGTGCGCGCCCTCGCCAGCCGGGGCCTGACGGTTGAGCAAGGCGAAGCGCATCCCTCGATCGCGCTGCGTTGACTTTTTCCCCGGACGTGGCTTTAACGCGCGTATTGCGCGGGTCGGGAACGGCCCGCGTGTTTTTTCGCTCCCGTGAACCCGCCGCAGGACGGCGCGGTTCTGTCGTTCCGGGTGCTCCTCGCGAGCGCCGGAAAAAGGAGGGGGCGTTTCACACAACGCCGCGCCGCGGGCGCAAGGAACAGACATGTCGAAGCGTCAGGAAGCCAAGTACAAGATCGATCGCCGCATGGGCGAGAACATCTGGGGTCGGCCGAAGTCCCCGGTGAACCGCCGCGAATACGGCCCCGGCCAGCATGGCCAGCGCCGCAAGGGCAAGATGTCGGATTTCGGCACGCAGCTGCGCGCCAAGCAGAAGCTCAAGGGCTATTATGGCTCGATCTCCGAGCGGCAGTTCCGCAGCTACTATGCCGAGGCCGTGCGCATGCGCGGCGATTCTGGCGAGAACCTCGTCGGACTGCTCGAGCGCCGGCTGGACGCCGTGGTCTACCGCGCCAAGTTCGTGCCCACGGTGTTCGCCGCCCGGCAGTTCGTCAATCATGGCCACGTCACGGTCAACGGCAAGCGCGTCAACATCCCGAGCTATCTGGTCAAGCCCGGCGACGTGGTGGCGGTGAAGGACAGCTCCAAGCAGCTGGCCATCGTGCTCGAATCCGTCGGCCTCGCCGAGCGTGACGTGCCCGAGTACATCGAGGTGGACCACACCAAGATGACCGCCCTGTTCACCCGCGTGCCGTCCCTTTCGGATGTTCCCTATCCGGTGCAGATGGAACCGAACCTCGTGGTCGAGTTCTACTCGCGTTGAGCGTTCTGCGGCGCGGTGCTGCAAGGGAACCGCCCGGCAAGAGAACCGCCCGGCAAGAGAGCCGTCCTGCAACAGAACGGCCCCGGATGTGCTCCGGGGCCGCTTCGTTTTCCGGCCCGTCCCGGCCTCAGCCACGACGATCGCCGCGGCCCTCGCCATGACGACCGCCGCGGTCCTCGCCGCGACCTTCGCCGCGACCACCGCCGCGACCTTCGTCCCGACCCATCATCTCGCCGCCATTGCGGATCGCCTTGCGGACAGTGGTCTTCTGCTCATCGGACAGGGTCGCCCAGAGCGGCTTGATGCTGGCTGCAAGATCGCGCATCTGCGCCGCGTTGGCGGCCATGCGCTCGGCCATCCTGTCGAGGCGCTCCGGCAGCTCGGCGTTGCGCATGCGCTCGGCGTTGGCCTGCCGGTCGCCGCGGCGCTCGGTCTGCATCTTGCGCAGCTGCGCCTCGACCGGCGCCCAAAGCGGCTCCTGCTGCGGGCTCAGCTTCAGTTCTGTCTTCAGCCGCTCGAGCCGGCGGTTCATGCGCTCCTCCATGCGCTGCGCGCGGCGCTCGAAGCGCTGATCGTCGCGCTGTTCAGCCCGGGGACGCTCGGAGGATGTGGCCTGGGCGTAGGCCGCTGCGCCGGCGAAGGCGGCCATGGTCGCAGCGGCCAGCGTGGCGGCGACAGACTTGGACAGGATCAGGCGTTTCATCGATGAAGTCTCCATGTCAGGGTCGGAAGACGCGGATGCGCAGGAGTCAGACGGTCGCAAGCGGTCCGACCGCGTAAGCCCCTAGAATCAGAATCTGCTCTTGCAGCTCTCGCGACGGTGGCGGGCACATGAATTCGGTGTAACGTTGCAGAACGGGTGCCGTCGCGGGTTGGCCGCGCGTGCTACCCATCCGGTCCTTTCGCCCTCGACCCGATCCGACGCCATCATGTTGCCCATCCCCATCAAGCATCTTCGGACGCAAGCGATGTCCATCCGGACCAGAACGGGATGGATCTGAGCCGATGTCGACCGACGCGTTCCTCTCTTTGTTCGCCGCCCGCGAGGCGCATGAACCTGCCGACCCCATGAAGGCGGCCCAGGGCTCGATGCGCTCTGCCCTGCCTCGCCGTTTCTACACCAGGGCGGCGTGCATGCCCGTCGACGGCCGGTTCCAGCTGCAGCTCGATGGCAAGCCGGCCCGCACGCCAGCACGAAGGCTCCTCGCGATCGAGGATGCGACGGTCGGCGAAGCGCTCGCAGCCGAGTGGAACGCCATCGAGACGGTGCTCGATCCGGCGTCGATGCCGCTGACGCGCCTTGTCAACAGCGCGATCGATGGCGTCGCCGACAGGAGCGAGGAGGTCCGGGCCGAAATCGTGCGCTATGCCGGCTCCGACCTGATCTGCTACCGGGCCGAAGGACCGGAAGCGCTGGTGGCGCGCCAGTCGGCGCAGTGGGACCCGCTGGTGGCGTGGGCCAGGGATGCGCTGGGCGCGCGTCTGGCGCTGGCGGTCGGCGTCATGCATGTCCGGCAACCGGAGACGTCCATGGCCGCTGTCAGCGCGGCCGTCCAGGGTTTTCGGGAGCCGGTGCGCCTAGCCGGACTGAGCGCCGTGACGACGCTGACCGGTTCCGCGATCATCGCGCTGGCCCTGGCCACCCGGGCCATCGACGCCGAGGCGGCCTGGTCCGCGGGATGTCTCGACGAACTCTACCAGGCCGAAGTCTGGGGCTTCGACGAGGAAGCGGAGCGGCGCCAGACAGCGCGTCGGCGCGAGTTCGAGGCCGCTTGCCTGGTGCTGGGTGCAGCCTGCACCCCCGCCCGGGCAACGGCGAACTGACGGGCGGACAGTCAGCATGGCCACCCCCCGAACCGACCAGCGCAAGGATGCCGCTCACAAGCGAGCGGTGGAGATGCTCAAGCGCGCTCCGTTGATCGACGGGCACAACGACCTGCCTTGGGTATTGCGTTGCAGCGGCCGCGACCTTGCCGGCTATGACCTCACCCGGATCCACCCGGAAACCGATACCGACCTGCCCCGTCTGAAGAGCGGCATGGTGGCGACCCAGGTGCTGGCTGCCTATCTTCCGAGCGACATCGCCCATCCGGCGACCGTCACGCTTGAGCAGATCGACCTGATCCGCAGCATCGAGGCGCGCCATGCCGACGTGCTGATGCCCGTGCGCCGCGCCGCCGATATCCTCGCCGCCAAGCGCAAGGGACGGATCGGCAGCCTGATCTCGGTCGAAGGCACGGTGGGCTGCGAGGGCTCCCTGGCACCGTTCAGGGCCTGGCGGGAACTCGGCGTCCGTCTGGTCACCCTGTGCCACAACAGCTCGCTGCCCTGGATCGACTCAGCGACGGACGAACCGCGCGCCCATGGGCTGTCCGCCTTCGGCGAGCAGATCGTGGCGGAGCTCAACCGGCTCGGCGTGGTCATCGACCTGTCCCATGCCTCGGTCGATGCGGCGTTCGCGGCGCTCGCGGCCAGTCGCGCACCGGTTGTGCTGTCGCATTCCAATGCCCATGCGCTGTGCCCACATCCGCGCAACGCGCCCGATGACCTGATCCGCGCCGTCGCCAAGGCCGGCGGCGTCGTCATGGCGACGTTCGTTCCCGAGTTCGTCAATGCAGAGCTCTGGGCCAGGGTCGAGCCGGTGAAGCGCGCGCGCTGGGCGGGCCAGAGCGCCGCCGCCTGCGAGGCCATGATGGCCGACATCCTCGCCGCCGGCCCCTTGCCGGAGGCGACGCTCGACGGCGTCTGCGATCACATCGAGCACCTGCTGAAGATCGCCGGGCCGGACCATGTCGGCATCGGCTCCGATTTCTTCGGCGGCGAGCAGCCGCGCGGGCTGGAGGACGTGACGGCCTTCCCGGCCCTGTTCGCGGCGCTCGTCCGGCGCGGCCATGGCGAGCAGGTGCTGGCGCGCATCGCCGGCGCCAATTTCCTGCGCGTGATGCGCAAGGTCGAGCGGATCGGCCGGCAGATGGAGGCCGAGACCGCGAACCGCGCCAAGGCCAAGCCCAAGGCCAGGCCGAGGCGCGGGCTCGCAGCCGATCGGCGCGTTTCGAACCGAGCCGCAGCGACGATCGCCACCCGCCGCAGCCGAGACGCCTGACCGCGATGAACCACTTCGAATCGGATGGGCTGAGGCTGGCCTATATCGACGAGGCGCCCACCGCGCCCGATCGAAACGAGCCGATCATCCTCGTCCACGGCTTCGCCTCGAACCATGCGGTCAACTGGGTCAACACCGGGTGGGTGAAGGCGCTGACCGCCGATGGAAGGCGCGTCATTGCGCTCGACAACCGCGGCCACGGCCAGAGCGAGGCGGCCTATGCGCCTGAGGCCTATGCCTCGCCTCTGATGGCCGAGGATGTGCGACGGCTGATGGACCATCTCGGTCTCGCTCGCGCCGACGTGATGGGCTACTCGATGGGGGCGCGCATCACGGCGCATCTGGCGCTGGCGCACCCGGAGCGCGTGCGCGCCGCAATCCTCAGCGGCCTCGGAATCAAGCTGATCGACGGAGTCGGCCTGCCGCCCGGGATTGCCGACGCGATGGAGGCGCCCTCGCGCGACGACCTGACCGACCCGATGCAGCGTATGTTCCGCGCCTTCGCCGAGGCGACGAAATCGGACCTTAAGGCCATGGCCGCCTGCATTCGCGGCTCACGTCAGACGCTGACGCAGGACGAGGTGCGCCGGATCGCCATGCCCGTGCTGGTTGCCGTCGGAACGGCCGACACCGTGGCGGGGCCGGCGAAGCCCCTGGCGGAGCTGCTCCCGCGGGGAGAGGCCCTCGACATTCCGGGCCGGGACCACAATCTCGCCGTCGGTGACCGCTCGCACAAGGAGGGCGTGCTGGCCTTCCTCAGGCGTCGGCCCTAACGTCGCGGTCATGACCGAGGAGCTCGCCTTCACCTCCGCCGACGGTTTGCGCCTGATCGCAAGCCGGCACGGCTCTGGACCGCAGCCCGTGCTCTTCCTGCATGGCGGAGGGCAGACACGGCATGCCTGGGCGCGCAGCGCCGGCCAGCTTGGCCCCGGCTTCACCGCGATCGCGCTGGACCAGCGCGGGCACGGCGCCTCGGACTGGTCGCCGGTCGGCGCCTACAGCTTCGCCGAATATGGCGCCGACGCGCGCGCCGTCGCTGTGCAGATTCGCGAGCGGCTGGGCCGCTGGCCGGTCGCAGTCGGCGCCTCGCTTGGCGGCATCGCCGCGCTGCTGGCCCTTCGCGAGCCTGCCGACGGGACTGCAGAACCGGTCTTCTCGGGCTTGTGTCTCGTGGATATCGTGCCGGACATGCGACCCGAGGGCGTCGACGCCATCCAGGGCTTCATGCGCGCCCATGCGCGCGAGGGGTTCGCCACGGTCGACGAGGCGGCCGAGGCGGTGGCGGCCTATCTGCCGCACCGGCCCCGCCCAGCGTCCCATGAGGGGCTGCGCCGCAACCTTCGGCTCGACCCCGACGGGCGCTGGCGCTGGCACTGGGACCCTCGCTTTCTCGATGGCCCGCGCACGGTCAACACCGACTGGGAACAGCTGCGCGAAGCGATGTTGATCGCCGCCGAAGGGCTGACCATTCCCGGCCTGCTGATCCGCGGCGCCTTCAGCGAGCTGGTCTGCGACGAGGCGGCCGAGCGCTTCCTGGCTCGCGCGCGAACCATGCGCAGCGTCAGCGTCGCCAAGGCCCGTCACATGGTGGCAGGCGACAGCAACGACGCTTTCCTCGACGCCGTGCGGGACTTTCTGGCGGCGTTGCCGTTCCAATCAACGTCGATCCCGTCTGGAGGCTGATCCATGACGCTCTATGCCCTTGGCCCCGTTGCGCCTGTCACGCCTGATGCTGGTCGCTTCTGGATCGCACCGGATGCGCAGGTGATCGGCAGGGTTACGCTCGGCGACGAGGTCGGCATCTGGTTCGGCGCGACGCTGCGCGGCGACAACGAGCCCATCGTCATCGGCGCGCGCAGCAACATCCAGGAACGGTGCATGCTGCACACCGATCTCGGCAGCCCTCTGACCGTCGGGCAGGATTGCACCATCGGGCACCATGCCATCCTGCATGGCTGCACGATCGGCGACAATTCGCTGATCGGCATGGGCGCGACCATCCTCAACGGCGCGCGGATCGGCCGCAACAGCCTTGTCGGGGCCAATGCGCTGGTGACCGAAGGCAAGGAGTTCCCGGACAATTCCCTGATCGTCGGCTCCCCCGCCCGCGTCATCCGGGCGCTGGACGAGGAGGCCATCGCGCGCATCACCGAAAGCGCGGCAGGCTATGTGCGCAACTGGCGCCGCTTCGCCGCCGAACTCAGGCCGATCGACTGAGCCCTCATGGATCGGGCCGGTGACGGCGCCGCCGCCCCTGCGCCAGCGCACTGAAGGCGCCGCGCAGCGTGCGGCATTCCTGCTCGGTCATCGCCAGCCGGTGCAGGATGTCGCGCAGGTTGCGGGCCATGATCTCGCGCTTGTCGGGCGGAAAGAAGCCGGCGCGATCCAGCTCGTCCTCCAGGTATTCGAAGAGCGACAGCAGCATGGCGCGCGGAGCCGGCGGCGGTGGCGGATCGCGCGGAAACGGGATGACGTCGCCCGAAGTCGCGCGGCGCCATTCGTAAGCCACCAGCAGCACCGCCTGGGCCAGGTTGACCGACGCGAACGCGGGATCGACCGGAAAGGTCAGAATTGCGTCGGCGAGGCTGATCTCGTCGTTCTCGAGGCCGGTTCGCTCGCGCCCGAACAGGATGCCGACGCGCTGGCCGCTGGCGGCCCTCGCCGCGAGATCGGCCATCGCCTGCGCCGGCGCGAACACCCGCTTCATCTGGCCGCGATTGCGCGCTGTGGTCGCAAGCACGACATTGAGGTCCGCAATCGCAGCGGCCGCGCTGTCGTGCTGCGTCGCCTGTTCCAGCACATGCACCGCGCCTGACGCCGCCTGATGCGCGCCCTTCGGCAGGCCGCCGCCCGTCGGCCAGCCATCCCGCGGTTTCACCAGCCTCAGTTCATGCAGGCCGAAATTCGCCATGGCGCGCGCCGCCATGCCGATGTTCTCGGCGAGCTGCGGCTCGACGAGGATGATCACCGGCGCCTGCGGGCGATCGGCGCTGTCCAGTCCCATATCCCCCATCTCCTGTCGGCCGCTAACCGGGCCTTCAGCGCCGCGGACTTAAACGATCATGGCCCTTGCCGGAACACGCCATGTCCATCGTCCTTCGCCTGACAAGCACCAGCCGCCCCTCACCCCTGCCGCTCGCCGGCGCGGGCTCGCAAGCCGCGCTCGCCGCGGTCATCCTGTGCGGGCTGATCTCGATCGCCTTCGTGCGCTCCCCCTTCGACGGCAATGGCGACACCGCATGGCTCATGCATGCCGCCGCGCGCTTCCTCGACGGCCAGGCGCTTTACACGCAGGTGTTCGAGACCAACCCCCCGCTGGCGATCCTGATCTATGCGCCGCCGGTGTGGATGGCGCGCAGCGTCGGCGGCGCAGCGCAGCTGTGGACCCATGCCTGGGTGATCGGCATCGTGGCGCTGTCCCTTGCCACCGTCTGGCGGCTGTGCCGCCGCGCAGGCGTGCGCAGCCGGCATGCAAGGCTGGCGCTGATCAGCGCCTTGGCCTTCGCGCTGCTGATCATGCCGTCGCGGATGTTCGCCCAGCGCGAGCACATCGCCGCAGCGCTGCTGCTGGTCTATCTCGTCGCTTCGGCGGCCACGGCGAGGCGTGGACGCATCGGCGTGGGCATGACGCTGCTGGCGGCGCTGGCCGGGGCGGCAGCGATGGCCATCAAGCCGCATTTCGCGCTTGTTGCTCTGGGCTCCCATGCGGCGCTTCTGGCCCGGGGCCTGTTGCGCGGCAGTGGCGAACCCGGCGACCGGCCAGCCTGCGCCAAGGCATGGATCGCAGGGCTGTGGCGTGCGGGAGGGGCCGGGCTGCATGCCCCGGTGGCGGCGTTGCTGGTGCTGGGCTACGGTGTCGCAAGCTGGGCGCTCGTGCCGGCCTACGTCACCGAGATGATGCCGATGCTGGCGCTGGTCTATGCGCCCCACCGGCTGATGAGTCTGCCGGCCATGCTGGCCAGCCCGCACGGAGGGGCGTTCCTTCTCGCCTTCGCGGCGATCGCGTGGCTTGCGTGGCGGACGGGCCAGGCGAACCCCGCCCTGGTGGCGCTCGCGGGAGGCGGCTTCGGCGGGCTCGTGGCCTTCCTCGTCCAGGGCAAGGGCTTCCCCTACCACCTCATTCCCGGCCTCGTGCCGCTGGCGGGGGCTGCGGCGCTCGCCCTCTCGGCAGCCGCGCCGCGGGCGCCGGCGCGGCTGACCGCGCCGGTTTCGGTGGCGCTGGCTGTCGTCTTCGCGGTCGTGCTGCCCTTGCAGCTCGACCAGCATCTTCGCCCGCGCCGGCTTGAGGCCGAGCTGCGTCGGCTCGGCGACCATCGCACGATGCTGCTTGCGGCCGGTGATCTGGGCTACGCGTGGCCGCTGGTCACCCGGCTTGGCTGGACCTGGACGGGCCGATCCATGGGCATGCTGATCGCCAATGTCGCCGCCGCGCGGCTCGAGGCCACGACTGATCCCGCCAAGGTCGATGCGCTGCAGCGCGAAAAGGAGGCCGACATTGGCCGGTTCATCGCCGATGCGCTGGCATCCCGCCCCGACGTCATGGCGTTCCGCACCGACGAACCGGAGCATTTGCCGGGCTGGACCCAACGTGACCCGGCCTTCGCCGCCATGCTCGCGGACT
The DNA here is from genome assembly GCA_964508635.1 of uncultured Allobosea sp. Taxonomy (GTDB): domain Bacteria; phylum Pseudomonadota; class Alphaproteobacteria; order Rhizobiales; family Beijerinckiaceae; genus Allobosea. Next base: position 30,494 of record CAZDUL010000071.1, read on the forward strand.
ATCGGCCCTTCGCCTATGCCGATGGCGTGCTGGCGCTGGCGAAGGCCGGCATCGCGACGCAGCGGGGCCGCTGACGAACTCTACGGTGACAGTTCCGACCTATTGTCACACTTCGCCCAAACGCCAGCTTGCCCGGCGCGTCGCGCCCGCTTAGGGAAGCGGCGAAGCCGCGCGTCCGCCCCACCGCGACGCGTCGAGAAGCAGCCACGCCGCGGGGAAAGCCAGAACACATGAACAGGATCAAGGTCGAGGGCACCGTCGTCGAGATGGACGGCGACGAGATGACGCGGATCATCTGGCAGTACATCAAGGACAAGCTCATCCACCCCTATCTCGACATCAAGCTCGAATATTACGATCTCGGGATCGAGGAGCGCGACCGCACCAACGATCAGGTCACGATCGATGCCGCCAACGCCACGAAAAAGCATGGCGTCGCAGTGAAATGCGCCACGATCACGCCCGACGAGGCGCGCGTGAAGGAGTTCAACCTGAAGGAAATGTGGAAGTCGCCGAACGGCACCATCCGCAACATCCTGGGCGGCGTGATCTTCCGCGAGCCGATCATCTGCAAGAACGTGCCGCGCCTTGTCCCGGGCTGGACGCAGCCGATCATCGTCGGCCGCCATGCCTTCGGCGACCAGTATCGCGCCACCGATTTCCGTTTTCCCGGCAAGGGCAAGCTGACGATCCGCTTTGAAGGCGAAGACGGCGCGGTGATCGAGAAGGAAGTCTTCAACGCCCCGGGCGCCGGCGTCGCCATGGCCATGTACAACCTCGACGACTCGATCCGCGACTTCGCCCGCGCCTCGTTCAATTACGGACTGAACCGGAAATATCCGGTCTACATGTCGACCAAGAACACCATCCTGAAGGCCTATGACGGCCGCTTCAAGGACATCTTCCAGGAGGTGTTCGAGACCGAATTCAAGGCGCAGTTCGACGAGCACAAGCTGACCTACGAACACCGCCTGATCGACGACATGGTTGCCTCGGCGCTGAAATGGAGCGGCGGCTATGTCTGGGCGACCAAGAACTATGACGGCGACGTGCAGTCCGACATCGTGGCCCAGGGCTTCGGCTCGCTCGGCCTGATGACCTCGGTTCTGATGACGCCGGACGGCAAGATCGTCGAATCCGAAGCCGCCCACGGCACCGTGACCCGCCATTATCGCGAGCACCAGAAGGGCAAGGAGACCTCGACCAACTCCATCGCCTCGATCTACGCTTGGACCGGCGGTCTGAAGCATCGCGCCAAGCTCGATGGCAACGCCGAACTGCGTCGGTTCGCGGAAACGCTGGAGCGCGTCTGCGTGGAAACGGTCGAATCCGGCTACATGACGAAGGACCTCGCCCTGCTCGTCGGCGCCGACCAGAAGTGGCTTTCCACGACCGGCTTCCTCGACAGGGTCAGCGAGAACCTGACGAAGGCGATGGCGGCCTGATCCAGCCGCCACGCCCCCGCCCTGCCGCATTCCGGGGGGCAACCCTGGTTCACGGCCGGGGTTTCCGCGTCGCCCCGGACATCGTGCCGCTGCATTCAACCTTGCGCACCAGGCCCCCTTGAG